>NZ_JBYOJV010000018.1:0-137491 GCF_057798835.1 Cupriavidus sp. 291-E7 | reverse complement strand
ACATGAATATCACCTGACATGGCAGCCTCCGTTAAAGGCAGAAGGATTGATGGCTGTCATGTCGCTTCGCTTTGCGCAAAATCTAGTGGGGCGTTCATCTTGCCCTCAAGCTCATAGATCATGAGTAGGGCGCCTAATTCCATCGCTCTATGAACAGCTGCAGCGATGGCCGCGGTGCGGGACGGGTATGGAACGCGCTCGTACTCGGACTCAACATTCCACAGACCGTCTGCCTGTAGCACCTTTACAACTGCTGTCATCCACACACCTCCAGTGGCATCGATACCTTAGTTCTATGCGTGGGCGAGAAAATATGATGTAGGACGATTTCCGAATCGGGCGCGCGGTTGGGAATGTGATCTCAATTTGCGGATGCGGCGAGGCTCATGACCCAACAGGGCTGCGAAGCCCCGTAATCGCAACACTTCACCTGCAACTGACGTAATATAAATTCTGCAAAAGTGCGTCCTTTTTGCTCCCTCATTTGTTTCCCAAGGGGCAGACATGCGTCTAGCGGCTTTTATCGTGCGTGATATGAAGCACATTTTGGCGGAGTGGGAGGCCTTCGTGGCCGCCCAGTTGCCTGCTGCACGGAAGCTGGATTCCCTCGCCCTGCGCGACCACGCGCCGCAAATCCTGCAATCCATCGCAAAGGACCTGACGACCCCGCAAACGCGAGACGCGCAACACGAAAAGTCATGGGGGCAAGCCCCCCAAGTGCCCGGTGCGCCGGAGACTGCAGCACAAGTACATGCGGTCATCCGGGCGCGCGGTGGCTTCAATATCAACCAGTTGGTTGCCGAGTATCGGGCGCTACGCGCCAGCGTGCTACGTTTGTGGATAGACGATTTTGAGTTGGTTGCTGCGGATCTGGACGACATGATGCGCTTCAACGAAGCTATCGACCAAGCAGTCGCCGAATCGGTGGAGTCTTTCAATTCGGAGGTCGAGCAGTCTCGCAATCTGTTGCTCGGAATGCTCGGGCACGATATGCGCAGCCCCCTGCAGACCATCCAGACGACCGCCTCATACCTGGTGGCGCTGAACGCCGGGGAGAAGGTGTCGGAGGCTGCGGCCCGGCTGATTCGAAGCGGTGCCAGCATGAGTTCCCTTCTGGATGACCTTTGCGATTTCAACCGAACGAAACTCGGCTTGGGTATCAACATCGCTCCCAATGACGTCGACCTGGCCAAGGTGGTCGGCGATACAGTGGACCAGTTGCGGGCAGTTCATTCGGACCGACGTATCGATGTGGAGGTGAAGGGCAATGTGCAGGGTTTTTGGGATGGCTCGCGCCTGCAGCAACTGATCTCCAATCTTGTGCTCAATGCGTTAAGGTACGGCGCGCCGGAGCATCCCGTCCGCGTTATTGTCACAGGCCATGACGGGGACGTTCGCCTTGAGGTCATGAATAGTGGCCCAGGCATTGATCAACTGACGCTGGAGCGGATATTTGACCCGCTGAGCAGAGGTCCTGATCAGGAAGACAAGAACGCGGACGGGCTCGGGCTCGGCCTTTATATCGCAAGCGAAATTGCTAAGGCCCATCGCGGGGCCATCGACGCTCGGTCCGATCAGGTCGAGACGGCGTTTGAGGTGCGTCTGCCGCGTCGCGTGTAGCGACGGCCTTAGGTCTTTCATAGACGGATGTGATTGGATGGCCCCTAAACGCCCAGCGGGATATGGGAGTCTGGGGTCTCCCAGCCAGCTGAAAGTGTCCAATAAGTGCCAGGGAGCCGCGGGAGACCCAAATGGCTCTGTATCTAGAGCAGCTAGTCTTGGACGAAATCGGCGACGCCTTTTTCAGCCTTGGGATTGCTGATGACGGTGCACCCGCACGGTCTGGAGAGGCGCAGGGGAATGCCGCGTTTTTATGTGGAGCGTAAAGCCATCGTGTCGGAAGATCTGCGATATATGGTGTTGAATTTAAAGGAAAAAATGCAGTCTGAGTGACGGATTGTGATTCCTGATGTCATCGGCGTGCACTCATTCTTACCGACGTGCAATCCCTCCTCAGCTTGAAGCCACTGATTGAGGCTGACGGCTTTTTCCCTTGCGAAGGTCTCGGACGAGCCGTCGGCTTGCGGTGTAGGCTTTGAGCTTTGATTTGGGTGTAGCGCTGCAGCTGCTTCCAATCGCGATGGCCGCTGACAAGCGCGACTTGCTCAATCGAGTAGCCGGTCTCGAACAACCGTGACACCCCTTCGTGTCGCAGGTCATGGAACCGTAGATCTTGGATTCCAAGATCATTGCAAGCGCGGGGGAAGAGCGTAGAAAAAGACCTCTCGTTATAGGGAAAAATTAGTTCCCCATCCCGCGGCTGTCGCATGGCTATCGTCCAGGCATCGCCCAAGAGGGGCACCACCTGGTTGTTGCCGATCTTTTCCTCGGGGTCCTTGCGGTCCCGGATCAGGATTGTCCGGTCGGTCTCATTGATGTCTTCCCAGCGCAGTCGCGTAATTTCGCTTGCCCGCATGGCGGAGGCGATTGCAAACCGGATGATGTCTGGCATGGGGACGCGCTGGCGGGGCTTCTTTTCGAACCAGGCGCAGATGGCGTCGAGCTCGGCGGAGGTCGGGCGCCGGTCACGCTTCTTGGACTTGCTGATAAGGCCAAGGTACCGGAGGTTCTTTCGCGCCGCCGCGATCGGACTGGCGGGCAAGGGCAGCTTCCACAGGGAGCGCGCCATTTCAAGCACGCCCTCCAGGTAGGTGAACTCCATTGCGACAGTGACGCCACCAGCACCCATTGCCTGCCGGCGCTTTGCATAGTCGACAACTGCGGCTTCATTTAGTGTGGATAGGGCGATGTCGCCGAAATGCCGCTTCAGCATGGAAAGGGAGCCAGCCTTGCTGCGGCCGATCGGACGCAGTTTTCCGACTTCCTCCTCATACTTCTCGATGAGTCCGCGAATGGTAAACTCCGCGAGCTTTCGCTCATCACGGAACGCGCCATCTCGCACCTGACTCTCAACGTCATAGGCCCAGCGCTCGGCCTGCGCTTTTTTGTCGAAAGTCCTCGTGACAACTGGATGGCCTTTGCGGCGTATTTGTGCGCGCCACTTCTCACCGACCCGGATGATGGAAGCCACTTTCTGCCCCTCGCTCGTAGCAATTTCGTAGCAATCGTAGCAGAAATGAGGGTAAATGTTATGAATTCGTGGTAAGAATCGGTCCAGCCGATTTCTCATAAATGACTGATTTGCAAGAAAAAACCAGTGCTATCAACGCCCGGCGGATATCTGTGGCCCCGATGATGGACTGGACCGACCGCCATTGCCGCACGTTTCATCGCTCGCTGAGCCAGCACACCTGGCTCTATACCGAGATGGTGACGACGGGCGCGCTGCTGCATGGTGACGTGGCGCGGCATCTCGACTTCAACGCGGCTGAACATCCCGTCGCGCTGCAGCTTGGCGGGAGCGAGCCTGCTGATCTGGCACAGGCCGCGAAGCTGGGCGAGCAATGGGGCTACAAGGAAATCAATCTGAACTGCGGCTGCCCGTCTGAGCGGGTGCAGCGTGGTGCGTTTGGTGCTTGCCTGATGGCCGAGCCCCAGTTGGTTGCCGACTGCGTGAAGGCGATGCGAGATGTGGTGTCCGTGCCGGTGACGGTCAAACACCGGATTGGTATCGACACAATCGAACACTATGATTTTGTGCGCGATTTTGTTGGCACGATTGCCGAGGCCGGTTGTGAAACGTTTATTGTTCACGCGCGTAATGCGATTCTCAAAGGACTGAGTCCAAAAGAGAATCGGGAAATTCCGCCGCTGCGGTATGAGGTCGCCTACCAATTAAAAAAGGAATTTCCGCAACTGGAAATCCTGATTAATGGCGGCATCGTTTCGTACAGCGAAATGGAAGAGCATTTGCGCCATATAGATGGTGTGATGATTGGTCGACAGGCTTATCACGACCCGTATATTCTGGCCGAAATGGATACACGGTTTTATGGGGCCACTTCGCCGGTTCCCTCGCGTGAGGATGTGGAGCTTGCCATGCAGGCATACATCGGCCAGTTGGTGGAGCAGGGCGGCTATATGGGAGCGGCGACGCGCCATATGCTGGGCCTGCATCGGGGCGTCTACGGTGGCCGAGGTTGGCGGCGGGTGCTGTCCGATTCGCGCCGAATGAATGCCGCGCGCACTCGGGCGGACGTCGATGCACTCTTCGTGGAAGCGCGCTCGCACCTGCGGCCAGACCTGTTGGAAGCCGCTTAATTTGACGCGCGTGTGAGGAAGTGGCTGGAGGAAAACCTCTAATTCAGAACGGTCGTTCTATGCAGGTTGCCGCAAATGTATGCTGCTGCGGCGTTTGCGGCAGTTGGAGTAGCCGGAAACCCGCACCAGCAAAGGGATTCCCCTAATTCGCCAGTGACCTGCCATGTTCTTACACTGTGCCTGCCCTCGAATACAGGGCTTTCTTCAACTGATTTTTGAGCCCGCCGTGTGCGGGCTTTTTTTCTGTCCCATTACACGATTGCCACGGCAACCGTGGGTTTGCCCGGATGGCAGTCAGCGATTGCGGCGACTACATTGAACGGGCCTTCAGGGCATTGAGATCGCTAATTTAAGAGTCCGCCTCCGAGCGGGCTCTTTTTTTATGTCGATGCCGTGGCGACTGGGGGAGCCGGCCTCAGGCTTCTCATCCCGCCCCAAAAAAAGCAGGCGATGCTCGTCGGGAGTGATCGCCTGTCGGGAATGTCGAGGGGGTCAATGTCCCTCAGGGAAGAGTATCCAATAGCGCCACTACCGGCAGAACCCCGCCTTGGTGGGGCGACCACTCCTCTTTTTGGTGGATATGCCGCCGCCAGTTGTTGTGGCAAATGCTGCGCAGGTTTTCCGTTGAGCGGCGCACAGGTCATGTTACGATGCGCTTCAAAATGCCGCGACAGTCGGCGTGTGGAACGCGATGCCGTTCGCAGGTTGGTGCGGCGCCAAGTAGGGGATAAAAAGCAGGAGGGCTGGCCGATTCCGATGGTGTGAATACCTTTGTCGGGACCTTGGAACGGAAGCAAGCCCTGAGGAAATGACATGGAAGCGGAAGAAGCATTCGGTGAGGTCTTCGAAGACTACCGCGTGATCTGGGTGGCTGAGCAATTGCAGGACGGTAAGTGGACCGCGCGCTATTGTTGGCATCCCGGTACATCCGTCGACGCCGGCAAGGCGTTGCAACGCGATGTCCTCAACGGCAAGTCGAAACGCTTGCTTGGACTCTTTCCTACTGAGGCGGACACCATAGCCGCTATCAAGGAGGCGGTCCTGCTCGAAGCGAAGTGGGTGGGGCCTCGATGATGTTCGCGAAGTCCATCAGTGAATTTGAAAATTTATTGTGCGGGATACTAGCCATCTACCGAGAATCCTTGTATAGTCTTGTTCTTCGCTGATCGACGCATCGGTCGGCAAGAAATCTCTACGGTGGCTGTAGCTCAGTTGGTAGAGTCCAGGATTGTGATTCCTGTTGTCGCGGGTTCGAGTCCCGTCAGCCACCCCAAGAATTTCGCTAAGAAACAGCCGCTTACACAAGCGGCTGTTTTGCTTTCTGGGCATTCATCCAGTGCTTTATTCCCATAGTATTCCCGCCGTGGGAATACTGCCTCCCTGCACGATGCCTCAGTGGGTCGGAAGCGCCCACAAAACCTTGGTGGCGCAGGCAAGCCCGGCGAGGAAGAGGGCCACACTGGTGTGGCCTAGGAGCGGTCCCAGCCGTTCCCACTCACTTCTTGACTCGGGCGCCGTCCAGCCTGTTGAGTTCCTGCCAGCATCGCAAGGACGGCTCTAGCCGGGGCGGTCAGCGAAATGCCGGGGCCATCATAGTTGCAGCCATAGTGCGCTTGGCGAGGAGCGCGTGATTGGCGCCGCCGGCGACGACAGTACCGAGGGGCTTGTCCAGGCCTGGAGCGCGCGGCGTCTGGCCGGACCGCTCACCATAGCCGGTCTGTATCAGCATCGGCGAGATGATGCCAAGAGCATGCGGCGCGCCAGCCGGATTCTCCTTTGGGCTGGCCGTAATCGTGGGCATGGGCGTACGGAGGTCGGCTCCAGTCGATCCAGTATGGAATTTCGTCAGGTGCGGAGCTACGACGGCATGCCGTGCTTCTGCCGTGATGGTCGTAATCGGCTGGGCATTCGCTCGCGCTCCGGCAGCGATGAGTCCGCGACATTAGCCGTGAGGCGTTCTTTTCAGAATCAGCTTGCTCGCGACATAGGTCAACGGCACCATCGCCGCCGTTACCATAAGCGGTGCGAACGATACGTTGATTCCAGCGAATTCGACTAGTCCATGTAGAAGCAAAGCCGAAGCGCAGTACTGAAATACGTAGACAATTGGATATGAAAGAAACTTGGCCCAGGATAAGGGGACTTTAAAAACCAGGCGCGAGTTAAACCAATACGAAAAAACAATACCGATCACATAGGCGGCAAGATATGCAAACTGATATCCAACCGCCAGCTTGAAAGCGAGATACAGCGCGTAGGTCACGAAAGTGTTTATTCCACCTCCGAGAAGAAATCTCCCCCACTGCTGTACGCTGCTTCGGGAAAAAATTGTGGTCAAAGCGCGTTCTTTTGCTTGGCTATTTCGACGAATTCCGCGTAATTGCGAATATAGTCATCGGCATCGTATTCGTCCGATGCAAACACCAAAAGCATTGCGTCGTTCGAATACTTATACTGGATTCCCCAGGTCAGTGGTGGCAGATACAGGCCCGTCTCTGGCGATTCGAGTGCGATCTCGCATCGGACCTTGCCGTCATCAACGACCACCGAGCATTTTCCTTTGACGCAGATTAGGAACTGATGACATTTGTGGTGAGCGTGCTCACCCCGGGTTTCCTCGCTCGGTACATTGAATACCAGGAAATAACGCTTCGGGTTGAACGGGATATCTCGAGGAAATTCTCCAACGGAGAGATCGCCTCTCATATCGTGTACGCGTTTGAGGCGATGAAGTGTCACGCCACCCACGCCTATATGCGCTCGAGCGTCTTGCAGCTGCTCTGGCGCCCTCACAGACGTACTTTTGACCTCACCGGGCGAGGCTGCGTTTTCAACGTACCCGACAATCCGAGCCGGATTGCCCGTGACGATGGCGTAGGGAGGCACCGATCGCGTGACTACCGCCCCGGCACCAATCATTGCGCCTTGACCAATCACAATTCCCGGCAATAGCACGGCGGCTGCGCCGATCGAGGCGCCATTTTCCACGACAGTCTGGAGGAACGCTTCCGGGTAAGCCTTCGATCGCGGGAATTTGTCGTTGCAAAACGTAACATTCGGGCCCACGAATACATCATTGCCCAGACGGATACCGTCCCAAACGTAAACCCCGCACTTGATGGTTACACGGTCTCCGATTACAACGTCGTTCTCGATAAAGCATTGCGCATTAATGTTGACATCACTGCCGATGCGCGCGCGTGGGAGGACCGTTACGGATTGCCAAATAGTCGTGCCTGCCCCGATGTCATTCGATTGCACGTCCGCAGAATCATGAACTGTGAAATTACTCGGCATAGGATTGAATTGAATTTTTCTGTCGAACGGAAATAACTGCCAATGGTCGCTTTTTGCTATTTTCGTAAGCGCGCCACGCATACGTCCCGACCAGCCCAAGCCCGAACAAATTGAGAGTTCCGAAGAACATGATCACTATCATGACGGTCGCATAGCCCGGCACATCGATGCTGTTCGACAGGCGGCCGACCAGTACGATTCCGCCAAGAATGCTGGACAGCAAGAAACCTGCGATACCAATCTTGGTCAGCAAGCGGATTGGGTAATCGGTGAACGCGAAGATACTGTCCATCATGTAGTCCACCTTTTTCCGGAAAGTCCATGCGGTCTTCCCCTCTTGGCGGACGCGTCGCCCGTAGCTAACGAGCTTGCGGCGAAAACCTAACCAGAAAATCAGCGCAATCAACGAAGATCTCGACTCCTCGAGCTGAAGCAACTGGTCGCGGAACACTCGATTACAGCCAAAAACGTCGACGCCGCCCGCTGGCATTTCAGGAACCACCAGTCGCCGGTATAACCACCAGAACATGCCGGATGCCATGCGTGAAAAGTAAGGGTCGCTTCGACTTGCCCGTGTGCCAATGGCGACATCGCACTCATCGCTATCTAGTGACCGAAAAAACTCGACGAGCAGTTCTGGAGGCTCCTGCAAATCTGCCGCCATGACGCCAAAGAAATCTCCCCTGGCAGCAGCCAGCCCTGTCCGGATTGCCGGGAAGGAACCGAAATTTCGTGAATGCGCCAACAATTGTGCCGGCACATCCATTGTTTTGAGCGCTGCGCGCAATAGTGCAAACGATTGGTCGGGGCTACCGTCGACAACGAATACGACTTCCAGCTCGCCGTCCAGTTGGCGATTCATATCCGTCAATGCTTGCAGCAGACGGGGAATAGAAGATTCGTTCTTGTAAACGGGGACAATGACCGAGAACTTCATGGTCGCCACCCATTGACCGCGGCGATGACGCTATCGACCTCTGCGTCGGTCATTTCGGGATAGCAGGGCAAGGTCAAAATTTCACCGGCCAAGCGCTCGGTGTTTGCGAGCCGAATGTTTGCAAAACGCTCTTTGAAAACTGGTTGCCGATAGTCAGGGATGGGGTAGTGCACGTCGGAGCCGATCTGCAAATCACGCAAATGCATGCGCAGGGAATCCCGATGTGCACTGCGCACGACGTAGAGGTGCGCCACGTACGCCTCTCCGGCTGCCTGTGGTGTCAGAACCTTCTCATGAGCGATTCTCGCGGTATAGCGTGCAGCAATTTCACGCCTGCGAGCATTTGCAGCATCGAGATGCGGGAGGAAAGTCGAAAGGACTGCAGCTTGCAGTTCATCGAGACGGCTGTTGCGCGATCCGGCCACTTCGACTTGATATTTTGACGACCAGCCATACTGACGGAGTCGGGCAACTCGCTCAGCCGTCTCCGCATGCTTCGTCACAACTGCGCCGCCATCGCCGATTGCACCAAGGTTCTTGGTTGGATAGAAGCTGAAAGTAGCTGCATCCCCAAAGCCACCCACGCATTTCCCGTTGATACGAGCACCGTGAGCCTGGGCACAATCCTCAATGAGTAGTATCCCTCGGTCGGCGCAGAGCTTTGCAATTGCATCAATGTCCGGCACAGCCCGACCGTAAAGATGCGTAACCACAACCGCTTTGACACCGGCAAGAATAGCTCGCTCCACTTCTTGCAGCGTGACGCCATGCGAATCAGTATCGACGTCAAGGAAGAAGGGCTCGGCTCCAATAATCTCAATGGCCGTTGCCGTATACATCCCCGCGTTGGCCACAGTCGCGACGCGGTCACCACGCGTAACGCCAAGTGCTTTCAGCGCCAATTCAATCGCATCCGTGCCATTGGCTACACCCAGGCAGTGGTCAACACCGACATACTCGGCAAATTCGCGTTCAAATTGCCTCGATGCAGGACCCAGCACAAGCCACCCGCTGGAAAGTACTCGATTGATTGCCTCGGCGAGCTGTGGGTTCTGGGAAATTCGCGCCGAAAGGCTGTTTATCTGTATCAACATTGCTCTCCGCAAACAATGGCTAGCCGCCAGGTCAATTGCCCGGCTGAACGCTTCCGGGGGGCAGATTTTACGTGAACGAATGTCAACCTTGAAGTGCCCAGATCCCTCCTGCAACACGCCCGGTAGGCCTTTGCCCGAATTCGTGGTACTGGTACTACAAGTGGTCCATTTTTATTGCGCGACTGGCCCTGTTCTGGAAAGCCGAATTCGTTTCGGTCGCAGGATCGACCACCCGATGGATAGCCAAAGCACCATGCCTAACACCGTTATCGCGATACCAAGTGTGCGGTAGGGGGTCTCAAAGCGAGCAATCAGAACGTAGCGCCCAGCTGGCAACTGCCAACCACGGAAACCCTTTACCTCAACGGGGAAAATGTCTTTTGCCCCGCCCGACCAACCGCAGTCATCACAGAGGAGTCGCGCGGACCATCCCTTGGAGTAGATTTCGTTCTCCACAACTGCTGTGGGTGCGCCCAGATCAACCTGATACCGGATCTCCGTCGTCCCATACACCGAACACGCCGCGTTCACGCGCGGAGCCTTGGATAGATCTGCGTCATGCGTACGCTGAAGGTCGGGTACCGCAACCATGGTCCATGGGAGCATTGCGAAGCCTCGCAGAACGCCGGAGCCGAGGATGCTCTGCTGGCGTTGCAATTTCATCGGTCCGGAATAGTCTTGCAGAAAGTACTGACCGCTGTAGTAGCCACTCCAGGGAAAGCGGTTCGCAGTGGGTAACGGAACGTCTTGGCGCGGCCCACGGCATGTCTCGGTGCTCAACTGACGCTTCAAGGCTTCGCGTGTATCAGAGAATTTCCCCGTAATTGACTCCACCCACGGAGTACCGTCTTGTGCCGGCGGCGCAAAATACCTCTCGGTCCACGTCACGGACATCCAGTGCATTATCGCAACTGCCGCCAACGCTGGCATGACCAGCCATCTTCCTGCTCGCAAGAAAACGGGAGACAGCGCCACGACCGTCAGGATCGCAGTGATGGCAATCGGGATCATGACACCATTCTGATTCACCCTGGCAGCGAGCAGCATGCTGGCGATGTGCGTCGAAAACAGAGCGGTGAATATTATCAACAACGGCTCTAGGCTCTTTTTCGTGAAGAGACGGCAAAGGAAGTTCAAGCCCAATGCAAAAATGGTCAGCCACCTAATTATGTTTATTACCTCCGCTCGTTCCGGCGAAGGCATGACGTTTAGGAGATAGCTCGAGTACCAAATAAAAACGGCTCCGGCAATAAAGACCAGTGGCTCAATGGTCCAACCAAAAACCTTTACCGCGAATCTGCTCAGGGCAGCTGCTACCCCGACAAGCAAAGCCATCACCAGAGCAATGTGATCTTCTTGTGCATAGGAGCGCTCGAGATTAAGCGCATGCACGCCATACCACACAAAAATCCCGAATAACAATGGCCAAATGATCCTGGCATTTTTCCCGGCCTGACGATCACTCAACACTGTCACCGCCACAAGAATAATGACGAGACCAATGAGAGCGCGATAATCGGCCATCACAAACCGGCTCAGGCCGAGAGGCGGAACCATTAATATGAGAACCTGGTGCAGCGGTCCGGCAGCCATGAGCAATGCGATCAGCCCGGCAATCAATGGCCATTTCACACGGCGGCGAACCTCTATGACGCCCATTAAAAATAGCGCGATAACCGGAAATCCGACAAAGAACGATCGCATTGAAATATCATGCCCGAAATACGGGCTGTTTATCGGGAACGCGAACGATAGAATGTCGCCAGGTAACATGTAGTCATAAGGAAGCGCCCCAATGGTTTTCGACCGGCTAATTTCCCCAGAGGAAAGAAATGCAGGCACAAGGGCTATCCCAGCAAGCAGCGTCCCTGTAACAAGCGCCACGAGTATCCAAACACCCACACCTGATACGTCACGTTCTCGGAGTGCGCGTAGCACGCTGACTGTCGCCAGAACGAATAGCGTTGCCATTGCGGTTCCCGGATAGCCGCCGGTCCAAATGGCGAAAACCCACATTGGCAGAGTAGCGATGCAAATCATCAGTGATGTCGACCTAATGCGCCAATCTGCAAATACCGGTCCACACAACCACGGCAGAAATGCGAACGCTCTGACAATGTCGGGATGCTGGGAATTCGAATAGAAGCCTCCAAAGCATTGATAAAATATCCCTGCCAGCATGGATTCCCGCCATCCTACCCCCAGCAATCGTGCGCAGACGACCGCGCCGATACTCCCAAGCAGTACGTGCACTCCCTGCATCACGACAGCGGCGTGGATAGTGTATGTTCCGTCAAATAAGGGGAATAGCCAGAACGGAAGATAAAATTCTCCGCTTTGCAGATTCAGGAACAAGGGATACCCCATGCCCTGAAAAGGAATCCAGGCGATTCCTTTGCCTAACTTGATTGCCTCGATCCAGTAGTATGGAATGGCGTGATACGTTAACAGGAAGTCATCAGGGAACGAGATGTCATCAAAATAGTGTCGCCAAAAAATCAGAATATTTTGGCTAACCAGCAGCAATAACGTAAGGAAACCTCGCGCAGACATCCATAGCATTGCTTGCTCATTGAGTTTTTCTTGTTGCGGTATTTTCATGAACCTTGGTGCGATCGCGCGATTGAAGAGTCGCAACTGCCTTTATTTGATTTATGGGAGGGCGCCAAGATTATAATTTATGTGCTGGCTGCCGGCCCATTGGGCTGCCGGGAGGGTGTCTCCGGTGGCCGGGCGCCGATTTGGCGTTTTCCATGCATGATACATTGTTGGCGCTGCGCGAATATACAGTGTTTGCGCTGGAAGCCGGCACCACAGCGGGCTTGACGAGTCAGATTGCGAATCCTGTCGTCGTGGGTTCGAGTCCCGTCAGCCACCCCAAAATTTCTGCAAAAAGGCCGCTCAAACGAGCGGCCTTTTTGTTTTGATTGTTGGCGTTTGAGCGGCTCGTGGGAGCGCCTTCGTCGACGGTCGTTCGTGCTGCCAAGGCGGTCCTATGATGTACTGGACATCGGATCTACGCTCATGCGGAGTGCGTCATGGCCCAGCGCTTTTTCGATCTTCCCCAACAAGAACAGGATGACATCGCGCTGGCATGTGCGAAGCACGGGTTCGTGCCTGATGACTTCGAATTTGTCGTTGATGGAGTGGAAAGCGAGCGCCGGGTGATTGAGGTCGAACGCGTCGTTGGCGGGCAGTGCCAGAGGTACAAGGTGGCCGGTGGCATGGGATGGACTGCGTCCTTCGAGTCGGACCTCGCTGCCGACTGGTTTGGTACGCCGCTTGCCGACTGATGGAATCTGCCTGAGCGATGTGGATAGGCCAAAAAAAACCGGCCCTTGGCGGGGTCGACAAGGTCCGGTTCTGCGCATGACGCCAATGCGCCAGTGATGCAGTGCGCGTCAGTGAGTTTAGTCAGGCTTATAGCAGTTTTAAATGGAGCCTTAATTCATTGTTGCGGGGCTGCAACTCGGCCCCGCAGACGAGCACGATGTCATTGGGGTGACGTCAAGTCGACCTGCGCGGACTTCAATCAATCAGTTTCGTGCTCGGCTCCGCGAGCTCCAGCATGCGGCAGATGGCGGCCATGTTGCCGACCATCGTACGGCGCTGGGCGCCTTGATAGACGCGCACGCCCTTGATCTGGCGGAAAGGTACCGGCTTGACCGGGCGGCGGGAAGCGACGGAATTCGTTTGCAGCATGGCAACACCTCGTAATTTGCGTTCAGCAGTGGGCCGCACCCGGCGTCCAGCAAGGACGGGGCGGCATGGGCAAAGCAAAGCGGGTGACCAGGGCAGACGGCCGTGCTGCCGAAGTCTCGGAGATCGGAGATGCCTCAGGGCACCTCCGTTTGCTGCTAGAAACCTGACGATCGAATCAGGCCGACAGCAATACCTTCCAGGGAGAATTCATCGCGACCCGAATGAAGGACGATGTTCTCGAAATCGGGGTTCTCGGCGATCAGTTCGATCGTGTCGCCACGTTTCTTCAGGCGTTTGACCGTCACGTCCTCGCCAAGACGCGCAACAACAATCTTGCCGTTGGCTGCCTCGCTGGCCTTTTTCACAGCCAGGAGGTCACCATCGAGAATGCCAGCGTCACGCATGCTTAATCCGCGCACGCGCAACAGATAGTCGGGGCGTTCGTCAAATACCGAAGCATCCACCTGGTATTGGCGATCGATGTGTTCCGCCGCCAGGATCGGACTGCCCGCAGCTACGCGGCCGACCAACGGTAACGTCAGTTGCAGGACCCCTGCCATCGGCAGTGAGAACTGGTCGGAACGCTCGGAATCGCTGCGCGAGACCTTGAGGCGGATGCCGCGCGACGCGCCAGGGGTCAGTTCGATCACGCCTTTGCGCGCCAGCGCCCGCAAGTGTTCCTCCGCCGAATTGGGCGAGGAAAATCCAAATTCAGCAGCGATTTCCGCGCGCGTCGGCGGAAAGCCGGTATTTCGGATCGCGTCGCGGATCAGGTCGAAAATCTGCTGCTGCCGGGGTGTCAGGGTCGCCATAGTGGTTCGCCGGTCTGGTGCCGAAGCACTGTATGTTTAAACAGTATGCTGTGATTTTATACAGTATCGGGTGAAGTGCAAGCACAATTTGCGCAGCAGGATCGACATGGGGTGTGGCGCGTGCCTCGCTGCCACGGGTTTTTCATGGCTTCGCCGTCGCAGCGTGGCAGTTACAATCGGCGCCCCAGGCGTCCGCTTGTAACTGCCACAGATCAGCGTTCTCATGCCAGCTTCCGCTTCCCAGTCCTTGCCCCGCGTAGTCGTACTCGCCACTGGCGGCACGATTGCCGGGTCGTCCGGCAACCCCGCCAGCAGTGCCCAGTACCAGGCGGCCACCGTGCCGGTTTCACAGCTCGTGCAGGCGGTGCTGGCTCTGGCCGATGTCGCGCGCGTGGAAGCCGAGCAGGTGGCGCAGATCGACAGCAAGGACATGATGTTCAGCCTCTGGCAGCAACTGGCGGCGCGCGTGGCGTACTGGTGCGCCCAGCCAGATGTGGCTGGCATCGTGATCACGCACGGCACCGATACGCTGGAAGAGACGGCGATGTTCCTGCATCTGACGCAGGCGTGCCCCGTGCCAGTGGTCATCACCGCGGCCATGCGTCCGTCGACGTCGCTGTCGGCGGACGGCCCACTGAATCTGCTCGACGCCGTGAGGGTGGCAGCCAGTCCCGACGCGCGGAGCCGGGGTGTGCTGGTGGTGCTCAATCAGCAGATTCATGCCGCACGCGATGTCACTAAGGCACACACGTCCGCGGTCGATGCCTTTGTCTCGCCGTCGGCCGGCCCGCTTGGTTTCGTCCAGGACGCCTATATTCGATTCACGCGCGCGCCCGCGATGCTGGCCGCGCCCCGCTTGCCGGTGCCTTCGGCATGGCCAGTGGTGGAGATTGTGGCCAGCTATGCACAGCCGGGCAGGGTGGCGGTCGATGCGCTGGTATCGGCCGGCGTCCAGGGTCTGGTCGTGGCCGCCGCGGGCAACGGATCGGTGCATGAAACCCTGGCGGCCGGGTTGATCGATGCCGGCGCGCGCGGAGTGGCTGTCGTGCGCAGCTCCCGCACAGGGGCCGGTCATGTGGCGATACCGTCCAGGCCGGTGCCGGCGGCGGGAATATTCGTGTCGGCCGCCGATCTCAATCCGTACAAGGCGCGGGTTCTGTTGCTGGTGGCGTTGGCCGGAGATCCCGGTCTGGGTGCCGATGCGGGGCGCCTGCAAGAGGTATTTTCGGAATACTAAGACGCCCGTCGGCCGGAATCTTGCGGAGTTGCGAGGTTCCGGGCTATACTCGCGGGCTATTCAACCTTGCCGCACCGGACGTGACGCCCGGGTGGCTCATCCCAAAAGGAGCGTCAATGCGTCATTACGAAATCGTATTTATCGTCCATCCGGACCAGAGCGAACAAGTGCCGGCGATGATCGAGCGCTACAAGCAGCTCGTCACGTCGCAAAATGGTCAGATCCACCGCGTGGAAGACTGGGGCCGCCGTCAGATGGCCTACATGATCCAGAAGCTGGCCAAGGCTCACTACGTTTGCCTGAACATCGAATGCGGCAAGGACACGCTGGCTGAACTGGAACACGCGTTCAAGTTCAACGACGCCGTGCTGCGTCACCTGATCGTCCAGACCAAGAAGGCCGAAACCGCTCCGTCGCCGATGATGAAGGAAGTGCAGCGCGAAGAAGCCCGCAAGGCCGCGCAAACGACCACGGAAGGCCAGGCCGCCTAAGTGCGGACTGCTGTGTCGCGGTGAACCAGCTTCGGCTGACCGCCACTCTCGCCGAGCGAGACACGCTGCGCTATACCCCGGCCGGCATCCCCGTCGTCAACTGCATCCTGCAGCATGTCGGCGAGGTGATGGAGGCGGAAACGCCCCGGCAGGTGGAATTCGCGGTGGTGGCAATGGGCATTGGCGCCATTGGCCAGCGGCTGGAGCGCATGCCGCTCGGCACGCTGCTCGACTGCGAGGGCTTTCTGGCCCGCAAGCACCGCAACAGCAAGACACTGGTCTTTCACATCACTCGATGTAAAGCATTCGAAAAGGATTGAATCATGGCATTCGTCAAACGTGACAACAAGAACAAGAAGCGCTTCCAGCAACAGAACCCGCTGTTCAAGCGCAAGCGCTTCTGCCGCTTCACCGTGGCTGGCGTCGAACAGATCGACTACAAGGATCTGGACACGCTGAAGGACTTCATCGGCGACAACGGCAAGATCACGCCGGCTCGTCTGACCGGTACCAAGGCGCACTATCAGCGTCAGCTGGATACGGCAATCAAGCGCGCCCGCTTCCTGGCGCTGATGCCGTACACCGACCTGCACAAGAACTGATAGTCCCAGGACCGCAAGGAGAAATACACGATGCAAGTCATTCTGCTGGAAAAAGTCATCAACCTGGGCAACCTGGGCGATATCGTTCGCGTGAAGGACGGTTACGCACGTAACTTCCTGATCCCGACCAAGCGCGCTCGCCGTGCTACGCAAACCGCCATCGCCGAATTCGAAGTGAAGCGCGCCGAGCTGGAAAAGGCCGCTGCCGAGAAGCTGGCCGGTGCGCAAGCCGAAGGCGAGAAGCTGAACGGCCTGACCGTCCAGATCACCCAGAAGTCGGGTGTGGACGGCCGTCTGTTCGGTTCGGTGACCAACGCCGACATCGCTGAAGCCCTGGAAGGTCAAGGCTTCAAGCTGGAAAAGTCGCAAGTGCGTCTGCCGAACGGCCCGCTGAAGGTTGTTGGCGACTACACCGTTGGTGTTTCGCTGCACACCGACGTGCTGGTCGACATCACCGTGTCGGTGCTGGGCGATCACGCCTAAGTCGTACCTTGCAGAGATGCGCCGGTTCAGGCCGGTGCGTCCGATGCACGCAAAAGGCAGGAGCCATGCTCCTGCCTTTTTTGTTTGCGCGCCGTCCCGTGCTGGCTCACCCCGCTATAATTGCCCCCCATGAACGCGCCTGCCGCAGATCCCCAACTAGACAGTCTCAAGGTTCCTCCGCACTCGATCGAGGCCGAACAATCGGTGCTTGGCGGGTTGCTGCTGGACAACGCCGCCTGGGACCGTATTGCCGACTTTCTGTCCGAAGCGGATTTCTATCGCTTTGATCATCGGCTGATCTTCCAGAGCATTGCCCGCCTGATCTCCGCCACCAAGCCGGCGGACGTCATCACGGTGTTCGAGATGCTGCAGGTGTCCGGTAAGGCCGAGGAAGTGGGCGGGCTGGCCTACCTCAATTCGCTGGCGCAGAACACGCCCAGCGCGGCCAATATCCGCCGCTACGCCGAAATCGTGCGTGAGCGGTCCGTGCTGCGCAAGCTCGTGACCGTGGCCGACGACATTGCGTCGGCGGCATTTGCGCCCAAGGGTCGCGAAGTGCGCGAGCTGCTGGACGAGGCGGAATCCAAGGTTTTTGCAATTGCCGAGGAAGGCTCGCGCGGCCAGAAGGGCTTCCAGGAAATCCAGCCGCTGCTCACGCAGGTGGTGGAGCGGATCGACGAGCTTTATCACCGGGATTCCACGACCGATGTGACGGGCGTGCCCACGGGCTTTATCGACCTGGATCGCATGACCAGCGGTATGCAGCCAGGTGACCTGATCATCGTGGCCGGCCGGCCCTCGATGGGTAAGACGGCATTTTCGCTGAACATCGGTGAGCACGTGGCCGTGGAGCAGGGTCTGCCCGTGGCGGTGTTCTCGATGGAAATGGCTGGCGTGCAGCTGGCCATGCGTATGCTGGGTTCGGTGGGGCGTCTTGATCAGCACCGCCTGCGTACCGGCCGCCTGCTGGATGAGGATTGGCCGCGCCTGACCCATTCGATCCAGCGCATGAACGATGCGCAACTCTTTATCGACGAGACGCCGGCACTGAATCCGATGGAGCTGCGCGCGCGTTCGCGTCGTCTGGCTCGCCAGTGTGGGCAGCTCGGACTGATCATCATCGACTACCTGCAGCTGATGTCCGGATCGGGTAGTGGCGAAAACCGCGCGACCGAAATCTCGGAAATCTCGCGGTCCTTGAAGGGCCTGGCAAAGGAACTAAATTGCCCGGTGATCGCACTGTCGCAGCTGAACCGAAGCCTGGAACAGCGCCCGAACAAGCGCCCCGTGATGTCCGACCTGCGTGAATCAGGCGCCATCGAGCAGGATGCCGACGTGATCCTGTTCATTTATCGCGACGAAGTCTACAACCCCGACTCGCAGGACAAGGGTACGTCCGAAATCATTATCGGCAAGCAACGTAACGGTCCGATCGGCACCGTTAGGCTCACGTTCCTGGGTCAATTCACGAAGTTCGACAACTTCAGTGGTGGCCCGGCGTTCTTCGACAACGACACCTGATTGTCAGGGGTTACACCGCAGGACGGTGCAACCCTGTAAAATATTGCGCTTTGATGACAGCCGCCCACGAGGCGGCTGTCGTGCAATTGCTCTGCCTCCCATTTGCAACACAACCGAGCGCTGCCATGAGGGCCGCGCCACAAGGACATTTCATGTTCGGCCGTTTCATGCCCACTGAGGGCAAGTTCTTCGAATACTTCAACCAGCACGCCGATTGCGCGGTGACCGCCGCACACGAGCTGGAAGCGTTGGTCAATGACCTGCCCAACGCGGAAGGCCATGCCCGCCGGGTGCAGGCGACGGAAAAGAAGGCAGACCGTATCACCCACGACACGATCGATCTGCTGCACAAGACCTTCATCACGCCGCTGGACCGTGACGAGATCCACAAGCTCATCACGACAATGGATGACATCCTGGACCTGATGGAGGATGTGGCCGAAACGATCTCGCTGTACGACGTGACGCACCTGACCGACGAGGCGCGCCGCCTGGCCACGATCTGCGTGCAGTGCTGCGAAGCCGTCAAGATCGCCGTGGGCCTGCTCGAGGACATGAGCAACGCCGGTACGATCCTGAAGACCGCCCAGCAGATCGACCAGCTCGAATCCGAGGCGGATCGTGTGATGCGCGCGGCCATGTCGAAGCTGTTCCGCGACGAGACCGACGTCAAGCGCCTGATCAAGCTGAAGGCGATTTACGAGCAACTGGAGTCCATCACCGACAAGTGCGAGGACGTGGCGAACATCATCGAAGGCATCGTCCTGGAAAACGCCTGAGGCCCGCACTGGCATGCAAACAATTCAAATGAGTTTGTGGGTCATCGGCCTGCTGGTGGCGCTGGCGCTGCTGTTCGACTTCATGAACGGCTTTCACGACGCCGCCAACTCGATTGCCACCGTGGTTTCCACGGGCGTGCTCAAGCCGCACCATGCGGTGGCGATGGCGGCCATGTGCAATGTGGTGGCGATCTTCATCTTCCACCTGAAGGTGGCGGCCACGGTTGGTACCGGTACCATCGACGTCAAAATCGTTGACCACTATGTGATTTTCGGCGCGCTGGTCGGCGCCATCGTGTGGAACGTGATCACGTGGTTCTACGGCATTCCGTCATCGTCGTCGCACGCGCTGATCGGTGGCCTGGTGGGCGCGGCAGTGGCCAAGGCCGGCACCGGTGCGCTGGTGGGCAACGGGCTGCTGAAGACCGTGGCGTTCATCCTGATCTCACCGCTGCTTGGTTTCATCCTCGGCTCGATCATGATGGTGATCGTGGGCTGGACGTTCTTCCGTACGCCGCCGTCGCGCGTGGACCGCTGGTTCCGCCGGCTGCAGCTGGTATCCGCTTCGCTCTACAGCCTGGGTCACGGCGGCAACGACGCGCAGAAGACCATCGGCATCATCTGGATGCTGTTGATCGCCAGCGGCCATGTGGCCGTGGGTGGCGGCGAGCCGCCGATGTGGGTGATCGTGAGCTGCTACGTGGCTATCGGCCTGGGTACGCTGTTCGGCGGCTGGCGGATCGTGCGGACGATGGGCCAGAAGATCACCAAGCTCAAGCCCGTGGGTGGCTTCTGCGCGGAGACCGGCGGTGCCATGACGCTGTTCATTGCTTCGGCGATGGGTGTGCCCGTATCGACCACGCATACGATTACCGGCGCCATCGTCGGTGTTGGCTCGGCACAGAAGATGTCGGCCGTGCGTTGGGGTGTGGCGGGCAATATCGTCTGGGCGTGGGTGCTGACGATTCCGGCATCCGCGTTCATGGCGGCCATTGCGTGGTGGATCGGCAAGCAAATCTTGTGAGCCTCGCGGGAATCCGCGAATTCACAAACAGAAAAGCCAGGCGCGATGCCTGGCTTTTTTTGTTTGCGTGGCCGGGGACGAAGCGCTACTGGTTGGCGAAGGCTGCGATCGGATCGTCCTCGGCCGGGAGTGGTGCGGATGGCGCGGGCGTCTCCGGCATCGTAGCGGCGGGCGTGGTCGATGGCGCCGGTGTCATGGGCAGATTGCTGGCGGCCACCACGCGCCGGGCACCGTTGTAGCGCGACGCCCAATAGGACTTGCCCATGTCTTCCAGTCGCACCGTGCCGCCGGTGGCCGGGGCATGGACAAAGCGGTTCTGTCCCACGTAGATGCCGACATGGGAGTTGGCGCGGCCGGTGGTATTGAAGAACACCAGGTCGCCCGATGCCACCTCGCTGCGGTCGAGCGAGACGCCACGCTGGCCCATCTGATCGGTGGTGCGCGGAAGATTGACGTTGGCCGCGCGTGACACGACGTAGCGCACCAGTCCGCTGCAATCGAATCCGGAATCCGGGGTGTTGCCGCCGTAGCGGTAAGGCGTGCCCACCAGCGACATGGCCTGGATGGAGATTTCTTCCAGTCCGGCGCTTGGATCGATCATCGGCTTGCCCGGCGTGCGGGGCAGCGACGAAGTGTGGCGTGCCGGAGGTCCGCCGGCGCAGGCAGCCAGCAGCAGGGCGCTCGCGCACAATGCGGTCAGGGCAAGACGAGACGGAATCCGCGTCGAGAGCGGAGGGAATAGCGGGCGCTGCGGCATCCTTCTTGTCGTTAGGTTGCCGGGTCAGACGTCCGTCCCATCTCGCTGTTTCTCGTCCCTCCATTAACAAGAGGGAATTGAATTGCCAGGGGAAAACTACCAGCGCAACTGCGCGTTACGCGTACCGGTACTGATCTTGATGGACTTGGACTGACCCTTGTAACTGGCCTCGATATTGTAGCTGCCTTCTGGAGCACGTATGAGGCAACGAGGGCCGCCTGCGCGGAAATCGGCGACATTCTGGCCGTCGCGTGTCAGTTTTACATCAACGTCGGCCAGGAACTCGCCATCGGCGCCCCGTGTGAACAGGATCGCCATATTGAAGTTCTTTTCCTGCTCCGCCAGCCTCGCACGCTCGTCCTCGGCAATGCCGCCGCAGACGTAGCTGACCGGGCCCATCGTGCGGATCACCAATTCGTCGGCCGCTGCCTTGGCCGGTTGCAGGGCTGCCGCCACGATCACCGTCGCGCCGATCAGCGCGGCCACGACGACGCGCTTGCGCCGTGTGGAGCGTGTGCTTTGGGAAAATAGTGTCCTGCTGCTGGACAGATATCTGCTGAATGACTGCTGCCTGTTCATCGACGCCTCCGTATCGACATGAACACCCGGTCATCATAGCCGGGCCGTGCGGCGCTGGCTGTCGGCCAAACGCCGACGCCGTGGGTTGCGCCACACTACGCGATGCGGCCAGGGGCCGGCCTTGGATCAGGCCGGCCCCTGGTACTGCCAGGTTTCAGTGCTTGCCGCTTTACAGTACGTCTGCCGCGTGATCGGCCAGACGCGAGCGCTCGCCGCGGGCCAGCGTCACGTGTCCGCTGTGACTCCAGCCCTTGAAGCGATCCACCACATAGGTCAACCCCGACGAACCTTCGGTCAGGTACGGCGTGTCGATCTGTGCGATGTTGCCCAGGCAGACGATCTTGGTGCCGGGGCCGGCGCGCGTGACCAGCGTCTTCATCTGCTTCGGCGTCAGGTTCTGCGCCTCGTCGATGATCACGAACTTGTTGACGAACGTGCGGCCACGCATGAAGTTCATGCTCTTGACCTTGATGCGCGAGCGGATCAGCTCTTGCGTGGCGGCACGGCCCCACTCACCAGCACTGTCATCGCTCTTCTGCAGCACTTCGAGGTTGTCGTCGAATGCACCCATCCACGGCTGCATTTTCTCTTCCTCGGTACCCGGCAGAAAGCCGATATCCTCGCCCACGGGCACGGTGGCACGCGTGACGATGATCTCGTTGTAGAGCTTCTGGTCCAGCACCTGCTCCAGGCCCGACGCCAGTGCCAGCAGCGTCTTGCCGGTGCCGGCCTGGCCGAGCAGCGTCACGAAGTCGACGTCCGGGCTCATCAGCAGGTTCAGCGCGAAGTTCTGCTCGCGGTTGCGCGCCACCACACTCCACACGTTGTTCTTGTTGTGGGTGTAATCCTTCAGCGTTTGCAGCAGGGCGGTCTTGCCGTTGATTTCCTTGACCTGCGCGTAAAGCGGCAGGCTGCCGTCCATCGGCTCCAGGTAGACAAACTGGTTCACCAGGAACGACGGCACCAGCGGGCCGGTCAGGCGATAGAACATCGCGCCCGATTTCGGGTCCTGCCAGCTTTCCACGCCCTTGCCATGCTTGGCCCAGAAATCGTTGGGCAGTTGCATGACGCCCGAGTAGAGCAGGTCCTTGTCTTCCAGAACCTGGTCATTGAAGTAGTCCTCGGCGGGCAGGCCCAGTGCACGCGCCTTGATGCGCATGTTGATGTCTTTCGACACCAGCACCACCTGGCGCTCCGGGTACTGCTGCTGCAACGCGCTGACCACACCCAGGATCTGGTTGTCGGCCTTGCCCTGCGGCAGGCCCTCGGGCAGCTTGATGTCGTTGAGCCGGGTCTGGAAGAACAGCTTGCCGGCCGCGTCGCGGTTGCCCAGGTTGGCCAGCGGCAGGCCTTCGTCGAGCACTCCGTTGGTGCCGCCCACAAGCTGGTCGAGCGTACGGCTGACCGTCCGCGCGTTGCGCGCGACTTCGCTCATGCCCTTCTTGTGGTTGTCCAGCTCTTCGAGCGTCATCATCGGCAGATAGATGTCGTGCTCTTCGAAGCGGAACAGCGAGCTTGGGTCGTGCATCAGCACGTTGGTATCGAGCACGAACAACTTGCTCGGGCCAGCCGTCTTGCGCGTGCGTCGCGTAGGGCCGGTGGCCGGTTTGACCAGGCTGACGGCCGGCGACGCGGGCGTAGCGGTGGTCGGTGCCGGGGCATCGGCGGTCTTGGCTCGGGTCGTGCTGCCGGCGCGTGCGCGGGTGGCGGGCGCCTTGGTGTCGCCGGTCTCGAGCAGTGCCACACGCTCGAGGACCGGCACAGGTTTCTTACCCTGCGCAGCTTTGGCCTTGGAGCTTGCGACCGGCGCGAATTCGCTCGGGTCCAGCAGTTGGGCAGGCTTGGCGGGCATGGTAGGCAGCGGCATGCTTGGCTTTCCTTTCAGGGACTAAAGGGGGCGAAAAAGCTGGCGTACAACCAGGGAACGGCAGAAACCGGGAAAACCGAAGGGTGAGAGGTGAAGAAACAAAAAAGCCGCCAGGCCTGGGGTGCAGGTGTGGCGGCTTGTCTTGCGGTCCCGCGACACGGCAGGTCCGCTACCAGCCCTGGGACTGTGCCTGTCGGGCCGGGACGTTACTGCAGCGTGGCAACTGGGATCTGAACGCATTGAGGGCCAATCTACCCGAAGGTTTTGGCTTTTGCAATCGGTCAAATTCTCGTCGCGGTTGCGCAACTGTCGGCGGCATCGAGGATGCTCGGGTTCACATCCCCTTGACGATCGCCAGCACCTCGTCCACGTGGTTCGGCACCTTGATGCCGCGCATTTCGTGACGCAGTACGCCCTTGGCATCCAGGATGAAAGTACTGCGCTCGATGCCGCGCACCTCCTTGCCATACATCTTTTTCATCTTGATGACGTCGAAGATATTGCAGATGGCTTCGTCCGCGTCGGAGATCAGCTCGAACGGCAACTCCAGCTTGGCCTTGAAGTTCTCATGGGACTTCAGGCTGTCGCGCGAAATGCCGAACACCGTGGCACCGGCTTTCTCGAAGGCCTCGTGCTGGTCGCGGAAGTTCATGGCCTCGGTGGTGCAACCCGGCGTGTTGTCCTTCGGGTAGAAGTACAGCACCAGGTTCTTACCGCGCAGGTCGGCGAGGCGGAAGTCCGCGCCGGTAGCGGGGGCCTGGAAGTCGGGAACGGCCTTGTTGAGACTGACGGTCATGCTGGTGGCTCTCCTGGATGGCGATGCATCATCGGTGATGGCGGCGGCCCGTTATTGATATGTGCAGCCTGGACCTGCCTCATGGCGGGTGCAGATTGGGGCAGTCGGCCGGACTTCAAGCGTGGCGTCGGCTCAACCCGGCAAAAAATTGCCGGCCATGCGGACTGGCACGGGCAGGGCTCAGCTTTGGGCGGCGGCTTCCACCAGCAGCACCGCCGCCACCTTGCGGCCTTCGGCCATGAGGATATTGTAGGTGCGGCATGCGGCCTGCAAGTCCATCGCGTCGACGCCGATATGCTGGCGCGCCAGGGCCGTGGTCAGCCGGGGGTGCGGAAAGCGCAGCCGGTCGCCCGTGCCGAGCAACACGACTTCCGGCTTCCTTTCGAGCAGTGCCTCGAAGTGCGCAGGTTCGAGATCTTCAAAACGGCTGACGGGCCAGGGGACGATGTCGCCCTCCGGCATGACGAGGATGGGCCGCTCGTGGCGTACCGCGTTGATTTCGACGTAGCCGGGGCCATAGCCGGTCACGGTGTTGAGGTTCTGGGGTTTGTCGGCGTGGAGTTTCAAGACGGGTGCCTCATGCCGCCCAGGGGCTGTCCGTGGCCGTTCCCGGCGGCGTTGTGCGCGGCCGGATGGTCGACGGTAGGGGCGGGCGGCGGGTTGGTGGCAGGATCGTGCGCGCAGAGGCCCAAAAGGCTCGCTGCAATGCAAGAATCCATGCCGAAGTCTGTCATAATCCGATATCTTATAGCTTTTGCCTCCCGGTCTGCCACGCTCGACTGCTGCCCAGCGACGCGCGCCGCCAGACGTCCAGGACAATCCAGAAGATTCCCAAGACCGCTGCCGCCGAGACGGGCAGCTTGCCCTGACATCGCCGAAACCGCCGTGAAACCCATCCAGAAATCGAACAAGCTCCAGAACGTTTGCTATGACATCCGCGGCCCGGTGCTGGAAAAGGCCAGGCAGATGGAGGAGGAAGGGCACAAGATCATCAAGCTGAACATCGGCAACCTGGCCGTGTTCGGTTTCGATGCACCGGAGGAAATCCAGCAGGACATGATGCGCAACCTGCCGAATTCGGCGGGCTACTCAGACTCCAAGGGCATCTTCGCCGCGCGCAAGGCGATCATGCACTACACCCAGGAAAAGAAGATCCAGGGCGTGGGGCTGGAAGACATCTACGTGGGCAACGGTGCGTCCGAGCTGATCGTGATGTCGATGAACGCGCTGCTCAACAGCGGCGACGAAGTGCTGGTACCGGCGCCCGATTACCCGCTCTGGACGGCCGCCGTGAGCCTGTCCGGCGGCACGCCCGTGCACTATGTGTGCGACGAGGCCAACGAGTGGATGCCCGACCTGGACGACATCCGCCGCAAGATCACGCCGCACACGCGCGCCATCGTCATCATCAATCCGAACAATCCCACGGGCGCGTTGTATTCCGACGAACTGCTCAAGGAAATCGTGGTGATCGCGCGCGAGCACGGGCTGATCATCTTCGCCGACGAGATTTACGACAAGGTGCTGTACGACGGCAACACGCACACGTCGATCGGTTCGCTGTCCACCGACGTGCTGACCGTGACCTTCAACGGCCTGTCGAAGAACTACCGTTCGTGCGGCTACCGTGCCGGCTGGATGGTGGTGTCGGGCGACAAGCGCCCGGCGCAGGACTATATCGAAGGCCTGAACATGCTGTCTTCGATGCGCCTGTGCGCCAACGTGCCGGGCCAGTGGGCGATCCAGACCGCGCTGGGCGGCTACCAGAGCATCAACGACCTGGTGGCCGAGGGCGGCCGCCTGCGCCGCCAGCGTGACCTGGCCTACGAACTGATCACCCAGATTCCCGGCATTACGTGCGTCAAGCCCAAGGCGGCGCTGTATTTGTTCCCGAAGCTCGACCTGTCGATGTATCCGATCCAGGACGACCAGGAATTCATCTACGAACTGCTGCAGGAATCCAAGGTGCTGCTGGTGCAGGGCACGGGTTTCAACTGGGACGCGCCGGATCACTTCCGGATCGTGTTCCTGCCGCACGAGGAAGACCTGCGCGAGGCCGTGAGCCGCGTGGCGCGCTTCCTTGAGAACTATCGCAAACGTCACGGCACGGCCTGAGCCGCCGGGGCGCCCCCCATTTCCGTATCAAGCAACCCAGAGTCAGACGTCCATGAATCCCATCAAAGTCGGCCTTCTCGGCATCGGTACCGTCGGTAGCGGCACGTTCAACGTGCTCAAGCGCAATCAGGAGGAAATTCGCCGCCGTGCAGGCCGCGGCATCGAGATTGCAGTGGTGGCCGACCTCAATACCGAGCGCGCCCGCGAACTGACCGGTGGTGCGGTGGATGTGGTCAGCGACGCCAACGACGTGGTGACGCGTCCCGATATCGATATCGTCGTCGAGCTGATCGGCGGCTATGGCATCGCCCGCGAGCTGGTGCTGAAGGCCATCGAAAACGGCAAGCACGTGGTCACCGCCAACAAGGCACTGCTGGCCGTGCATGGCAACGAAATTTTCGAAGCGGCGCGCAAGAAGGGCGTGATCGTGGCGTTCGAGGCGGCCGTGGCCGGGGGCATCCCCATCATCAAGGCGCTGCGCGAGGGCCTGACCGCCAACCGCATCCAGTGGATCGCCGGCATCATCAACGGCACCACGAACTTCATCCTGTCGGAGATGCGTGACAAGGGCCTGGACTTCGATACCGTGCTCAAGGAAGCGCAGCAGCTCGGATATGCCGAAGCCGATCCGACCTTCGACATCGAGGGCATCGATGCCGCGCACAAGGTGACGCTGATGAGCGCCATCGCGTTCGGCATGCCGGTGCAGTTCGACCGCGCGCACGTGGAAGGCATCACGCGCCTGTCGGCGATCGACATCAAGTACGCCGAGGAACTGGGCTACCGTATCAAGCTGCTCGGCATCACGCGCCGCCGTGACGAGGGTGTGGAGCTGCGCGTGCACCCGACGCTGGTGCCGGCCTCGCGCCTGATCGCCAATGTGGAAGGCGCGATGAACGCCGTGCTGGTGCAGGCCGATGCCGTAGGCGCCACGCTGTACTACGGCAAGGGTGCCGGCGCCGAGCCGACCGCGTCCGCCGTGATCGCCGATCTGGTCGACGTGACCCGCCTGCACACCGCTGACCCGAACCATCGCGTGCCGCACCTGGCGTTCCAGCCGGACGAGCTGTCGAGCGTGCCCGTGCTGCCGATCGACGAAGTCACGAGTTCGTACTACCTGCGCATGCGTGTGGCCGACCAGACCGGCGTGCTGGCCGAGATCACCCGCATCCTGGCCGAAGGCGGCATCAGCATCGATGCGATGCTGCAGAAGGAATCGCGCGAAGGCGAACCGCAGACCGACATCATCATCCTGACGCATCTGACGCGGGAAAAGCAGATCAACGCGGCCATCCGCAGTATCGAGGGCCTGCAGACGGTGCTGTCGCCGGTCACGCGCCTGCGCATGGAAGAGCTGAACTAAGACCGCTATGAAATACCAATCGACGCGCGGCCATGACATGCCGCAATCGTTCTCGGAGATCCTGCTCGGCGGCCTGGCCCCCGATGGCGGCCTCTATCTGCCGAAGCAGTATCCGCAGGTCACCGCCGACGAGCTCGAAGCCTGGCGCAAGCTGCCGTATGCGGATCTGGCGTTCGAAGTACTGTCGCGCTTCTGCGATGACATTCCCGCCGATGATCTGCGCGCGCTGACGCGCAAGACGTATACGCCCGAGGTGTACTGCAACGCGCGTGCCGGCGACAACACCGCCGACATCACGCCGCTGCGCACGCTGGGCGAAGAGGGCGGCACGAAGCTGCAACTGCTGGGCCTGTCCAACGGCCCGACGCTGGCCTTCAAGGACATGGCGATGCAGTTGCTGGGCAACCTGTTCGAGTACGCGCTCAAGCGTGCCGGGCTGAAGCTCAACATCCTGGGCGCGACGTCGGGCGACACCGGCAGCGCGGCCGAGTACGCGATGCGTGGCAAGGAAGGCATCCGTGTCTTCATGCTGAGCCCGCACCGCAAGATGAGCGCATTCCAGACCGCGCAGATGTTCAGCCTGCAGGACCCGAACATCTTCAACATTGCGATCGAAGGCGTGTTCGATGACGCGCAGGACATCGTCAAGGCCGTGTCGAACGACCATGCGTTCAAGGCCCGCCAGCGCATCGGCACCGTGAACTCGATCAACTGGGCGCGCGTGGTGGCCCAGGTGGTGTACTACTTCAAGGGCTGGCTGCTGGCCACCGATGGTCCGGGCCAGAAGGTGTCGTTCTGCGTGCCGTCGGGCAACTTCGGCAACGTCTGCGCGGGCCATATCGCGCGCATGATGGGCCTGCCGATCGACAAGCTCGTGGTGGCCACCAACGAGAACGACGTGCTCGACGAGTTCTTCCGCACCGGCACCTACCGCGTGCGCACATCGGCGCAGACGTACCATACGTCCAGCCCGAGCATGGACATCTCGAAGGCGTCGAACTTCGAGC
Source organism: Cupriavidus sp. 291-E7 (assembly GCF_057798835.1). Lineage (NCBI taxonomy): Bacteria > Pseudomonadati > Pseudomonadota > Betaproteobacteria > Burkholderiales > Burkholderiaceae > Cupriavidus > Cupriavidus sp. 291-E7. The sequence continues at coordinate 108,807 of NZ_JBYOJV010000018.1, read as the reverse complement.
GGTTCATCTTCGACCTGCTCGGCCAGGACGCCGGCAAGCTGGCCGCGCTGTTCCAGGACGTCGATAGCAAGGGCGGCTTCAGCTTTGCCGGCAAGCCCGAGTTCGATCGCATCCGCGAGTTCGGCTTTGTGTCGGGCCGCAGCACGCACGACGACCGCCTGGCCACGATCCGCGACGTGAATCAGCGCTATGGCGTGACGATCGACACCCACACCGCCGATGGCGTGAAGGTGGCGCGTGAACACCTGCAGGCGGGCGTGCCGATGGTCGTGCTGGAAACCGCGCTGCCGGCCAAGTTCGCCGACACGATCCGCGACGCGCTGGGCCACGAGCCCGAGCGCCCGGCGGCATTCGAAGGCATCGAGCGCCTGCCGCAGCGATTCGAGGTCATGCCGGCCGACGCCGACAAGATCAAGGCGTACATCGCAGAGCACACGGGTCTGTAATAACAGGTATTGCGCCCACACGCCCACGGTTCCCGCGCCAACTCGCTACAATCGGGTTTGCCGGGTCCCGCTGCCACGGCCCCCAGGCTTTTGAGCCGGGGGCTTTTTTGCTGTTGGGGCCAACCCAGATTCCGAATACCCACATGACCCAATCCGCAGCGCGCCCGCCGATGCTGACGATGGCCCAGGCCCTGGATGCCCTGATGGCCGGCGTTCGTCCCATCACCGAAACGGAAACCGTCGATACGCTCGAAGCCAACGGCCGTGTGCTGGCCGCGCCGGTCACGAGCACGCTGCGGGTGCCTCCGGCCGACAATACGTCGATGGACGGCTATGCCATGCGCGCGGCAGATGTGCCGGCAGCGGGCACACGGTTACCGGTGTCGCAACGCATTCCGGCCGGCCACGTCGGCACGGAACTGGCGCCTGGCACGGCAGCGCGGATCTTCACCGGCGGGCTGATTCCAGCGGGTGCCGATGCCGTGGTCATGCAGGAGCAATGCCAGGCCGATGGCGACGCGGTCATCGTCAATCATGTGCCGGCATCGGGCGAATGGATACGCCGCGCGGGCGAGGACATCGAGTCCGGCAGTCAGATCCTTCCGGCCGGTGCGCGGCTTTCGCCGCAGGCATTGGGGCTGGCCGCTTCGGTAGGCCAGGCGACGCTCGATGTCGTCCGGCGCATGCGAGTGGCCGTGTTCTTTACCGGCGATGAACTGGCGATGCCGGGCGAGCCGCTGAAGCCCGGTGCGATCTACAACTCCAACCGCTTCACGCTGCGTGGCCTGCTGGAAAACCTTGGCTGCGAAGTCAGCGATTTCGGCATCGTCCCCGATACGCTTGCCGCCACGCGCGACACCCTGCGCCGCGCGGCCGAAGGCAACGACCTGATCATCACGTCGGGCGGCGTATCGGTGGGCGAGGAAGACCATATTCGTCCGGCCGTGACGGCGGAAGGGCGGCTGGACCTGTGGCAGATCGCGATCAAGCCCGGCAAGCCGCTGGCGTTTGGCCAGGTGGCAAACGGCACGGATTTGCCGACGTTCTTTATCGGCCTGCCCGGCAACCCGGTGTCCAGCTTTGTCACGTTCCTGCTGTTCGTCCGGCCGTTCCTGCTGCGCATGCAGGGCGTGGCGGACGTGACACCGCGCCGCATTGCCATGCGCGCCGATTTCGACCTGCCCAAGGGCGACCGCCGCAACGAGTTCCTGCGCGCCCGCTTGAACGATGCGGGCGGCCTGGACCTGTTCCCGAACCAGAGTTCGGGCGTGCTGACATCCACCGTGTGGGGCGACGGCCTGATCGACAACCCGCCGAACCAGGCCATTGCACGCGGCGACACCGTTTCATTCATTCCTTTTGCCAGCCTGCTGGCCTAGGGTTTCATTGCGATGCAACTAGAACTTAGATACTTCGCCAGCGTGCGTGAACAGGTTGGGCAGAGCGCCGAGCGCGCCGAGGTGCCCGCCGACATCCGCACTGTGGGCGATCTGCGCGGCTGGCTGCGCGACCGTGGAGGTGTGTGGGCCGAGGCGCTGGCCGAAGGCCGCGCGCTGCGCATGGCCGTGGACCACGCCGTGGCCCGTTCCGATACGCCGCTGGCCGATGGCTGCGAAGTGGCGTTCTTCCCGCCAGTGACCGGGGGCTGAAATGGGTGTTCGCGTCCAGCTGGACGACTTCGAGCTCGGGGCGGAAGTGGCCGCGCTGCGCGCCGATAACCCCGGCGTGGGTGCCGTCGCCAGTTTCATCGGCACCGTGCGCGACGTCAGCGACGGCTCGCGCGTCAGCACGATGGAACTCGAGCACTATCCGGGCATGACCGAGAAAGCGCTGGAGAAGATCGAGGCGGCGGCGCGCCAGCGCTGGGAGCTGCTTGGCGTCACGATCGTGCACCGGGTGGGGCTGCTGCAGCCGCTGGACCAGATCGTGCTGGTCGTGGTGGCTTCTGCACACCGCGGCAACGCCTTTGCCGCGTGCGAGTTCATCATGGACTACCTGAAGTCCGAGGCCCCGTTCTGGAAGAAGGAAGCCACACCGGAGGGCGCGCGCTGGGTGGACGCCCGGGTATCGGACGATGCGGCGCTGCGCCGCTGGGGTATCGAATCGTTCAACGCGGAATCCTCTGACTCCAATTCCAATTCCAATAACAACAAGGGCGAATAATGGCTCCGTTGGGTTTTGTGGCGGTCGGCGTCGGTGCCGCCGTGGGCGCCTGGTTGCGCTGGTTTTTCTCGGTGGTGTGGAATGCGGCCAATCCCGCGCTGCCCTACGGCACGCTGGCTTCCAACCTGGTGGGCGGCTACCTGATCGGCCTGGCCGTGGCGTTCTTCGATACCCATCCGTCGCTGCCGCCTGAATGGCGCCTGCTAGCCGTGACTGGCTTCCTGGGCGGCTTGACCACCTTTTCCACGTTTTCCAGCGAGGTAATCGGCAATCTGCTGGCCGGCGACTACCGCTGGGCACTGGCTCACGTGGCGTTGCACCTGGGCGGCTCGCTGTTCCTGACCGCGCTGGGGATCTGGACGTATCGCACGCTGTCCTGAACAGCGGGGCCGGGCGGGGACGGTATCCCCGTCTGTCCGGCCAGTTTCTGGGGCATAGGTAACAGTCCCGATACTTTTGTTCCTTCCGGTCCGCACGGGACCGACTACTATTTCCCGCATGGGCATTGGGGTGTGCAACGCACCTCACTTCGTTCGCCTGTCTGGTTTCCAGATCATTAGAAAGTGCGGTCACGGTCGCTTGCCGGCTCGCCGTGGCTATCAAGAATCCGGCGTGTCGTTTTGCTCACGCAGTGCTAGTTCTTGTCTTCAGGCAGTCCTTGTCTTATCGCGGCCTCACCGTTCCGTCCATTACAAGGAGACATCCCCATGCAGCCTCGCTACGCCTCGCGCCTTGCGGATCCAATCCTGCGGCGTCGACTCCGCCAGACCGCCGTTGCGGCCGCGGCCGCCACCTTGCTGATCTCGGCCTGCGGCGGCGGCGGAGATTCGTCCAGCAATCCCGGCGGAGGCGGGAGCACCACGCAGAATCCGAACAATCGTCCCGATTTCATCGTCGGAACGATCCAGACCAAGCAATACGACGGCAATTCCGATGACCTGCTTACGGGCGGGCTGGGCAAGGATGGGCTGGCTGCCGCGGCGCCGGCATTTGCCAATCCCAATGCACCGACGGCTGCCGAATTGCGCCGCAATGCAATCTGGACGAACTATCGCGCCATCGTGGATGTGCAGGCGGCCGGTGGCTATGGCTCGCTGTACGGGCCGAACGTCGACGCGCAGGGCAATGTGACCGCGAGCCAGGGCAAGGTGCCCGGCTTCGAGTACATCGGCTATGCCGATGACGGCACGGGCCAGAAGAACGTGACGATGATGGCGCAGGTTCCGGATTCGTTCGACCGCAACAATCCATGCATCATCTCGGCCACGTCGTCGGGGTCGCGTGGCGTCTATGGCGGCATCGCCGTGGGCGAGTGGGGCCTCAAGCGCGGCTGCGCCGTGGCCTATACCGACAAGGGCACCGGCGCCGCGCCGCACGACCTCGATACCGATACCGTGCCGCTGATCGACGGCACCCGCGCGGACCGCCGTGGTGCCGGCAAGCTGGCCCAGTTTGCGGCCGAGCCGGGCGCGCAGTCCCTGGCCGATTTCACTGTGGCCAATCCGCATCGCCTGGCCTTCAAGCATGCGCATTCGCAGCAGAACCCCGAGGCGGACTGGGGGCAGAACACGCTCCAGGCCATCCAGTTCGCGCTGTTCGCCATCAATGACCGGTTTGGCGCGATGGGTTCCGACGGTGTGCGCGAGAACACCTTTACCAAGGACAAGGTGCTGATCATCGCGTCGGCCATTTCCAATGGCGGAGGCGCCGCGATTGCCGCCGCCGAACAGGACACGGATGGGCTGATCGACGGCGTGGCCGTGGGCGAACCGAACGTGGAAATGCCGCCCAGCCCGGTCATCACGGTCCGGCGCGGCGGCTCGCCCGTGGCGGCATCGGGCAAGCATCTTTATGACTACACGACGACGGCAAACCTGTTCCAGCTATGCGCGGCACAGGTGCCCAGCCTGGTCAACGCACCGCGCGTATCGGCAACCTCGACGTTGCCGGCGCTGCCCTCGCAGACGATTGACCGCTGCCAGTCGCTTGTGACGAAGAACAAGCTGGCTGGGGCGACGACCACGGATCAGGCGAACGCCGCGTTGAACGCCTTGCGCGCGGCCGGCTGGGAGCAGGAGTCCGATGAACTGCATACATCGCTGTCGCTGCTGGAGGTGGCAAGTTCGATCTCGGTCACGTACGCCAACTCGTATTCCCGTGCCAGTGTCACGGACCGGCTCTGCAACTACAGCTACGCCGCAGTCAGCACGGGGCTGACGCCGGTGGCCATTCCCGCCCCGTCGCTGGCGGGCATGTTCTCCACCGGCAACGGCATTCCGCCCACCGCGCCGGTCACGATCATCAACGACGTGAATCCGGCAGGGCCGTTCCGCGACTTCCTGTCCACCTCTCCAACGACGACCTTGGCCGATGCCAATCTCGATGGCGCGCTGTGCCTGCGCAATCTGCTGGACGCCAGTAACGCGGCCCTGATGGCCGGCATCGGCCAGACTTACCGTAATGGCAACCTGCGTGGCAAGCCGGCGATCATCGTGCATGGCCGCAGCGATGCGCTGCTGCCCGTCAACCACACGTCCCGCCCTTACCTGGGGCTGAACAAGTCGGTGGAAGGCAGCGCCAGCAAGCTGTCCTATATCGAGGTGACAAACGGGCAGCATTTCGATGGATTCATCGACCTCGTCGCCGGGTATAGCTCGCGGTTCATCCCCATGCACGTGTACGTGAATCGCGCGCTCGATGCGGTCTACGCCAACCTCAAGAGCAATACGGCGCTTCCGCCATCGCAAGTGGTGCGAACCACGCCGCGTGGCGGCGGCGCAACCGCCATCGTCGGCCCGCAGATCCTGCCCGCCAACGTGCCCCCGATAGCGGCCACCCCGGCTGCCGGCGACACCATTTCCGTCACCGGCACCACCGTCGACGTGCCGAACTAGCCGCACGTCGCCAGGTAACCCGCCATGCACTTGCAGTCTGTACAAGTTGTGTGGCGGGTGTCTTGAAATGTCAATGCAAAGCCCTATCTTTCGGAAGTACCGTGTCCGGCAGGGCATGCGCGAAACGGCAGCCGTGGGCTGCCACGTCGCCGCCCCGCACCAGGACACACTCACGACCATGAGAGAGGGATCCTGATGCGAATTGACAAACTCACCACCCGGTTCCAGGAAGCGCTGGCTGAAGCGCAAAGCCTGGCACTGGGCCACGACAACCAGTACATCGAACCCCAGCACCTGCTGCGCGCGCTGCTGAGCCAGGACGACGGCTCGGCGCGCACGCTGCTGTCGCGTGCCGGCGTCAACGTGAACGGCCTGCAGACCGCGCTCGACGCGGCGATCAAGCGGCTGCCCCAGGTTCAGGGGACCAATGAGGTACAGGTTGGACGCGACCTCAACAATCTGCTCAATGCCACCGAAAAGGAAGCCATCAAGCGCGGCGACCAGTTCATCGCCAGCGAGCTGTTCCTGCTCGCCGTGTCCGACGACAAGGGCGACACGGGACGCATTGCCCGCGAAAACGGCCTCTCGCGCAAGTCGCTGGAAGCGGCGATCACGGCCGTGCGCGGCGGTGACAACGTCAACAGCGCCGATGCCGAATCACAGCGCGAAGCGCTGAAGAAATACACCGTGGACCTGACCGAGCGGGCCCGCGCGGGCAAGCTCGACCCTGTGATCGGGCGCGATGACGAAATCCGCCGCGCGATCCAGATCCTCCAGCGCCGTACCAAGAACAATCCGGTACTGATCGGCGAACCGGGCGTGGGCAAGACCGCCATCGTCGAAGGGCTGGCGCAGCGCATCGTCAACGGCGAAGTGCCGGAGACACTCAAGAACAAGCGCGTGCTGGTGCTGGATATGGCCGGACTGCTGGCCGGCGCGAAGTATCGCGGCGAGTTCGAGGAGCGTCTGAAGGCGGTGCTGAGCGACGTGGCCAAGGACGAAGGCCAGACCATCGTCTTTATCGACGAGATCCACACGATGGTGGGTGCGGGCAAGGCCGAAGGCGCGATCGATGCGGGCAACATGCTCAAGCCGGCGCTGGCGCGTGGCGAGCTGCACTGCATCGGCGCCACCACGCTGAACGAATACCGCAAGTACATCGAGAAGGACGCCGCGCTGGAGCGCCGCTTCCAGAAGGTGCTGGTGGACGAGCCGAGCGTGGAGTCGACCATCGCCATCCTGCGCGGCCTGCAGGAAAAGTACGAGCTGCACCACGGCGTCGAGATCACCGACCCGGCTATCGTGGCCGCGGCGGAGCTGTCGCATCGGTACATCACGGACCGCTTCCTGCCCGACAAGGCGATCGACCTGATCGACGAGGCCGCCGCGCGCATCAAGATGGAAATCGACTCGAAGCCCGAGGCGATGGACAAGCTCGAGCGCCGCACGATCCAGCTCAAGATCGAACGCGAGGCGGTGAAGAAGGAAACCGACGAGGCATCGCGTAAGCGCCTGGAGCTGATCGAGCAGGAAATCTCGCGGCTGGAAAAGGAATACGCGGACCTGGACGAAATCTGGCGCGCCGAGAAGGGCGCCGCCCAGGGCGCGGCCGCGCTGAAGGAAGAGATCGAGAAGATCAAGCTCGATATCTCGCGCCTGCAGCGTGAAGGCAAGCTCGACAAGGTGGCCGAGCTCCAGTACGGCAAGCTGCCGGCGCTGGAGGGCAAGCTGCAGGCCGCGAACAAGGCCGAAGCCAGCGAGCAGAAGCAGCCGAACAAGCTGCTGCGCACGCAGGTCGGGGCCGAGGAAATTGCCGAGGTCGTCAGCCGTGCCACCGGTATCCCGGTGGCCAAGATGATGCAGGGCGAGCGCGAGAAGCTGCTGAAGATGGAAGATCGGCTGCACCAGCGCGTGGTGGGGCAGGACGAGGCCGTGCGGCTGGTGTCGGATGCCATCCGCCGCTCGCGGGCCGGGCTGTCGGACGAGAACAAGCCGTATGGTTCGTTCCTGTTCCTGGGGCCGACGGGTGTGGGCAAGACCGAGCTGTGCAAGGCGCTGGCCGAGTTCATGTTCGATTCGGAAGAGCACCTGATCCGCATCGACATGAGCGAATTCATGGAGAAGCACAGCGTGAGCCGGCTGATCGGCGCGCCGCCGGGCTACGTCGGGTATGACGAAGGCGGCTACCTGACCGAGGCCGTGCGCCGCAAGCCGTACGCGGTGATCCTGCTCGACGAAGTCGAAAAGGCCCACCCGGACGTGTTCAACGTGCTGCTGCAGGTGCTGGACGATGGCCGCCTGACCGACGGCCAGGGCCGGACCGTGGACTTCAAGAACACGGTGATCGTGATGACGTCGAACCTGGGTTCCCAGATCATCCAGGCGATGAGCGGGGAGCCGCAGGAAGCGGTGAAGGGCGCGGTCTGGCAGGAGGTGCGCACGCATTTCCGCCCCGAGTTCCTGAACCGGATCGACGAGGTGGTCGTGTTCCATGCACTCGATCAGAAGAACATCGAGTCGATCGCGCGGATCCAGTTGGCACGCCTGCAATCTCGCCTGGCGCGTATGGATATGACGCTCGACGTCAGCGAAACGGCGCTGGAGAAGATCGCCAGCGCGGGCTACGATCCGGTGTTCGGGGCGCGTCCGCTGAAGCGTGCGATCCAGCAACAGATCGAAAACCCGGTGGCCAAGGCCATCCTGGAAGGCAAGTTCGCCGCCAAGGATGTGGTGCCGGTGGACTATGTGGACGGCGAGTTCACATTCGGCAGGCTGGTCCACTAAGCGGACCGGACCGCCATCGTTTCGCACCCGGAAACGGAAAAGGACCTCCCAGGAGGTCCTTTTTTTTGCGGCAGAATACTGGCTCTGCCCGATTCCCACACCCTGGAGCAATCTCATGGCTCACGGCGAGCACAAGTACCACGTCAGCGTGGAATGGACCGGCAACCGCGGCACCGGCACCACCGGCTACCGCGCCTACGGGCGTGACCACACGATCCGGGCCGGCGAGAAGCCCGCCATTCCGGGTTCGTCCGATCCTGCCTTCCTGGGCGATGCCAAGCGCTGGAATCCCGAAGACCTGCTGGTGGCTTCGGCCTCCGCGTGCCACAAGCTCTGGTACCTGCACCTGTGCTCGGACGCCGGCATAGCGGTTCTGACCTACACGGACGAAGCCGAGGGCACGATGACGGACGGGCCGCAGGGCGGGCGGTTCTCCGAAATCGTCCTGCACCCACGGGTGACCATCCGCGCCGGCGACGACGTCGAGAAGGCCGCGCATCTGCATCATGTGGCCCACGAAAAGTGCTATATCGCCAACTCGGTCAACTTTCCGATCCGCTGCGAAGCGGTCATCGGAACGGCCGCCGCATAAGCTCCCGGGCGGCGGGCTGATGCCAACGCGCATCAGTTTTCATCAGTTTTCCCGTGTTTGACAGCCGGTTGACCTGCGTCAATTTAGGATTTCGAGCGGATAGCTAATATTTGAACCGTCATGGAGATGCGGGGGCGCTCTTCATGACTTGTCTACCCGTTTCCGGAATGGAAACTTGACCCGCAGCGCAACTCCGGTGCTGCGGGTTTTTTCTTTTCCGGCCCCAGAATGCGTGCTTCCCGGCATGCCTATATTCCCGTCCGATCTTATGCAGAAAACGTGCTTGGATCGGCGAAACCATTCGTTCCGTTCAGATAGCCCCACCGGTAGCCTGTCTCCCTGACAGAAGCCCGGCCATATGAAGGCCGGGACGATTCACGACAACTCTGACGGGAGCAACCGAAGATGATCCGCAAGCTGGCCCTGGGCCTCGCAGTACTGTCCGCAATCGGCGCCGCACCGGCCGCCCTGGCCAATACCAACCTGCTGAACGTTTCTTACGACCCCACGCGCGAGCTGTATGTCGACGTGAACGCTGCTTTCGCCAAGGCCTACAAGGCCCAGGGTGGCGATACCGTGCAGATCCGCCAGTCGCATGGCGGCTCGGGCAAGCAGGCGCGCTCGGTGATCGACGGGCTGGACGCCGATGTGGTCACGCTGGCGCTGGGCTATGACATCGACGCCATCGCGGAGAAAGGCCTGATCAAGCCGGACTGGCAGAAGCGCCTGCCGCACAACGCATCGCCGTACACGTCGACGATCGTCTTTCTGGTGCGCAAGGGTAACCCGAAACATATCAAGGACTGGAACGACCTGGTGAAGCCGGGCGTGCAGGTCATCACGCCGAACCCGAAGACGTCGGGCGGCGCCCGCTGGAACTACCTTGCCGCGTGGGGCTACGCGCTGCGCCAGCCGGGCGGCAATGATGCCAAGGCCAAGGATTTCGTCGGCCAGCTGCTGAAGAACGTGCCGGTGCTGGACTCCGGCGCGCGCGGCGCCACGACGACGTTCGTTGAACGCGGCCTGGGCGATGTGCTGATCGCCTGGGAGAACGAAGCCATCCTGGCCATCAAGGAACTGGGTCCGGACAAGTTCGACATCGTCGCGCCGTCGGTCTCGATCCTGGCCGAGCCGCCGGTGGCCGTGGTTGACAAGGTGGTGGACAAGAAGGGCACGCGCAAGGCCGCCGATGCGTACCTGCAGTTCCTGTACACCGACGAGGGTCAGGAGATCGCGGCGAAAAACTACTATCGCCCGATCTCGGAGAAGGTGGCTGCCAAGTACGCCGCCAACTTCCCGAAGGTGAAGCTGTTCACGATCGACGAAGTATTCGGCGGCTGGGCAAAGGCCCAGAAAGCCCACTTTGCCGACGGCGGTTCGTTTGACCAGGTGTACCAGCCTGGCAAGCGGTAATCACGATGCCGGGGCGGCACGGTCCGATGCCTGCCACCCCGGCGCGCCCGATGAAGGAGCCTGAGATGTCCGCTGTCCGCCGAGCTGTGTCCTCCCGCATCGCGATGAAGCGATGTCCCGCCTGACCTGAAGTTTTCCGAAGCATGACGTGTCCGTATGCCGCTCGATGAGCCGGCAGGGCGTCGTGTTGCCGCAGATTTCGCTCCATCGCTTTCCGCCATCGAGGAACCCAGAACATGACATCGACCAACTCCGCCTCCTTCCGGCCGCATTCGTTGCGCCGCCGCCTTCTGCTTGGCGCGATCGTGATCGCCACCGGCCTGGTCTACGGCCTGGTGGCAACGCCCGCCAGCGCGCAGTCGCAGACCGTGAATCCGAAGCAGCTGCGTATTGGCTACCAGAAGTACGGCACGCTGACGCTGCTCAAGGCGCGCGGCACGCTGGAAAAGCGTCTTGCGCCGCAAGGTATCACCGTGAAGTGGACGGAATTTCCCGCCGGCCCGCAATTGCTGGAAGGGCTGAACGTCGGCGCGATCGACTTCGGCACGGTCGGCGAGGCGCCGCCGATCTTCGCCCAGGCCGCCGGCGCGCAACTGGCCTATATCGGCAATGAGCCTCCCGCACCGACATCCGAAGCGATCGTCGTGCCAAAAACGTCCACGCTGAAGTCGGTATCCGATCTGCGTGGCAAGCGCGTGGCGCTGAACAAGGGCTCGAACGTGCACTATCTGCTGGTGCGCCAGCTGGAGAAAGCCGGCATTCCTTGGAGCGATATTCAGCCGGTCTACTTGCCGCCCGCCGACGCGCGTGCCGCGTTCGAGCGCGGCGCGGTGGACGCCTGGGTGATCTGGGACCCGTTCCTGGCCGCCGCGGAAAAGCAGCTTGGCGCGCGCGTGCTGGTCGACGGCCGCGATGCCAGCGGCAAGAACGTGGTCAGCAACCACCAGTTCTATCTGGCGTCCCGCCCCTATGCGAATGCCCGCCCGGATGTGGTCGGCGTCATCCTCGACGAACTCGCCCAGCTTGGTCAGTGGGCTGAGAAGAATCCGAAAGATGCAACCCAGTTCCTGGCCAAGGAAACCGGCCTGGACACCAGCGTGCTCGACCTCGCCGTATCCCGTTTTGCTTATGGCGCGAAGCCGGTGACCGCCGAGGTGCTGGCCGAGCAGCAACGCATTGCCGACGCATTCGTAACGCTGAAGCTGATTCCGAAACCGATCAAGGTGGCCGACGCCGCCTGGCAGCCGCCCGCAGCCGCTTCGGCAACCGCGCAGCGCTGATCCGACCCCCGAAGAACAAGAGGCACGACATGCAAGTATTCTGGTTCATCCCCACGCACGGCGACAGCCGCTACCTTGGCACGTCGGAAGGCGCGCGCGAAGTCAGCTTCGATTACCTGAAGCAGATTGCCGTCGCCGCCGATACGCTTGGCTACGAAGGCGCGCTGATCCCGACCGGCCGCTCGTGTGAAGATCCGTGGGTGGCGGCCTCGGCGCTGGCCGCCGTCACGCGCCAACTGAAGTTTCTGGTTGCCGTGCGTCCGGGTTTGATGACGCCAACGCTGGCCGCCCGCATGGCCGCCACGTTCGACCGCATCTCGGGCGGCCGTCTGCTCGTGAATCTGGTGACCGGTGGCGACGTGGCCGAACTGGAAGGCGACGGCCTGTTCCTCGATCACGCGGCGCGCTACGAGGCATCCTCCGAATTCATCCGCATCTGGCGCGACGTGCTGGCCGCGAGTCACGACAACGGCGACGTCAGCTTCGAAGGCAAGCACATCACCGTGAAGGGTGCGCGCGTGCTGTACCCGCCGGTGCAGCGTCCACATCCGCCGGTGTACTTCGGCGGATCGTCGGCGGCCGCGCACGACCTGGCCGCCGAGCAGGTAGAGGCGTACCTGACGTGGGGCGAACCCCCGTCCGAGGTGGCGAAGAAGATTGCCGATGTGCGCGCCCGGGCCGCGAAGCATGGCCGCACCGTGCGCTTTGGCATCCGCCTGCACGTGATCGTGCGCGAAACGGAAGCAGCGGCGTGGGCCGCCGCCGACGAACTGATCAGCCGGCTCGACGATGAGACCGTCGCGCGTGCGCAGGCCGTCTTCGCGAAGATGGATTCCGAAGGCCAGCGACGCATGGCCGCGCTGCATGCGGGCGGCACCAGCCGGACGCGCGAGGCGCTGGAAATCAGCCCGAACCTGTGGGCCGGCGTGGGGCTGGTGCGCGGTGGCGCGGGCACGGCCCTGGTGGGCGACCCCAAGACCGTCGCGGCGCGCATCGAGGAATACGCGGCGCTGGGCATCGATACGTTCATCTTCTCGGGCTATCCGCATCTGGAGGAGGCATACCGGTTCGCCGAGCTGGTATTCCCGCTGCTGCCGCGCAAGGTACGCGACAAGCTGCCGGGACAAGTGCTGTCGGGACCGTTCGGCGAAGTGATGGCCACGGGCATCGTGCCACGTGCATCGCAAAGCTGAGGAGGCGTTCGACTATGGCCGATTCCTCATCAAAAAAGAGCGTGGCGCAGATCGTGGCGCCGTGGGTGGTGCCCGTGCTGCTGATCGTGGTCTGGCAGGCCGCGTCGCAACTGGGCTGGCTGTCGAACCGCGTCTTGCCGGCGCCGCTGGCGGTGGTGGAGGCCGCTTGGTCGCTGGCGGTGTCGGGGGAGTTGTGGCGGCACGTATGGGTCAGCACGTGGCGCGCGTTGATCGGGCTGGCGGTCGGTGGCGGCCTTGGGCTGGTGCTGGGGTTGCTGACCGGCACGTTCCGCACGGCGGCCACGCTGCTCGACAGCACGCTGCAGATGGTGCGCAACATTCCCACGCTGGCATTGATCCCGCTGGTGATTCTGTGGTTCGGCATCGACGAGACGGCCAAGCTGTTTCTGGTGGCGCTGGGCGTGTTTTTCCCGGTCTACCTGAATACGTACCACGGCATTCGCGCGGTGGATCCCGGCCTGGTCGAGATGGCGCGCAGCTATGGATTGTCGGGTTTTCGTCTGTATCGGGAGGTCATCCTGCCCGGCGCGCTGCCGAACATCCTCGTGGGTGTGCGTTTTTCGCTGGGCCTGATGTGGGTGATTCTGATCGTGGCAGAGACCATCTCGGCGCAGTCGGGCATCGGCTACATGACGATGAACGCGCGTGAATTCCTGCAAACCGATGTCGTGCTGGTTGGCATTCTGCTCTACGCACTGCTGGGCAAGCTGGCCGACGTGCTGTCGCGTGCGCTGGAGCGTTTCTGGCTGCGCTGGCATCCCGGCTATCAGGCCAGCTGAGACGGACTGAAGGAGATATCCATGCAAACGCTATTTCCCGTGGAACAGGCCGCGCTCGCGTGGGCGGAGCGTGATCTTGCCCGGCGTGAAGCCGCGCGCAACGAAGAACGCCAGCCGACGGTGACCGGTGGCATCGCACTGCACGTGCGGCAGGTGGTCAAGCAGTACAACGGCCGCGAGGTGCTGCACGGCATCGACCTCGATGTGACACCCGGCGAGTTCGTGGCGATCGTTGGACGCAGTGGTTGCGGCAAGAGCACGCTGCTGCGGCTGGTGGCGGGTCTGGAGCCGGCCGATGCCGGCGCGGTGCTGCTCGATCGCCAGCAAGGCCGAACACTGCAGGACAGTATTCGCGTGATGTTCCAGGATGCACGGCTGTTGCCTTGGAAGCGTGTACTCGACAACGTCGCGCTGGGCTTGCCGCGCGAGCGCCGCGGCGATGCCGAGGCGGTGCTGGCACAGGTGGGCCTGGCCGACCGTGCCGGTGAATGGCCCGCGCGGCTTTCCGGTGGGCAGCGCCAGCGCGTGGCCCTGGCACGTGCGCTGGTCCATCATCCGCGTCTGCTATTGCTCGATGAACCGCTTGGCGCGCTCGATGCGCTCACGCGGATCGACATGCAGGCGCTGATCGAATCGCTGTGGCGCCGGCTCGGTTTCACGGCGCTACTCGTCACACACGATGTGTCGGAGGCCATTGCGCTGGCGGACCGCGTGGTGCTGATCGAGGATGGCCGCATTGCACTTGACCAGCGCGTGCCGCTGGACCGGCCGCGCCAGCGCGGATCGGCGGCGTTTGCGCAACTCGAAGATGCCGTGCTGCGTCGCGTGATGCAGCAGCCATCGAACGTCTCTGAACCATCAACGAATCTTCATGCCCGGGCCGCCGAGGAGCTTCTATCATGAGCAATCAGGCGAACCGCGTGCATCGACATGGACATCACCATGACCAACGCTTCCGCACTTGAACGCTATCTTGAAACGCTTCCGCGCGAGCCCGCGCCCGGCCGTGAGCTGTGGCGCGACGCGCGCGGCCAGGTGCAAGGCCAGTATTTCAACTGCTCGCTGACCAGCGCGTTCGATCCGCTTGTCACGCTGACCGACCGCGAGGTGGTGGCCCACGAAGGATCGATCCGTACCTACGCGGACGATGGCGTGGGTCTGGCTGCGTGGAAACTGTTTGCGATGGCAGCGGACGATGCATCGCTGGTGTCGCTCGATCGTCTCTCGCGCCTGGTGCATGCAATCAACTATTTCGCCGCACACGGCGAACGCAAGCTCGTGCTCAACGTGCACAACCGGCTGCTTGCCGCCGTGGCCGACGATCACGGCGCGGCATTCCGGCGCGCGCTGGAGTCGCTGGGCCTGCCGATCGACCGTTTCGTGATTCAGGTGCCTGCCAGCGCCAACGATGATCTGCCACTGTTGCTGCACGTAGTGGGAAATTACCGCCGTAACGGTTTTGCCGTGAGCCTGCAGGCATCCGACCCCGCCGAGGCCGGTGCGTTGATGGCGCACGCGCTGCCTGACTGGCTCAAGCTCGATATGCGGCGGACCTGGACCGATCGCCAGCTGGCCGGCCTGCGTGCCAGCGCGGAAGGTGCCGGCGTCACGCTGATCGGACGGCGTCTGCAGAACGACGAGGCCGTGGAGCGGCTGCAGAACGCCGGCATCGTGCTGGGGCAGGGCGAGGCCGTGGCTGGCGCGCCGGTGCCGGCACGGCAATTGCATGAACCGCTTCAGGCGGGTAGTACCTGATAAGAACTGAACAACAAGGCGCGAACGCGCCGGGCGAAGAGAAGGAGAGCGTATGGCAGCATCGACTCTATCGGGCGGCGTTGCGCGCGTGGAAGTGCCGCGTGGGCTGCAGATCCTGACCGTACCTGGCCTGCATGGCAGCGGCCCGGCGCACTGGCAGAGCCGCTGGGAGGCGTTATATCCGGACTGGCAGCGGATCGAGCAGCACGACTGGGGGCGACCCAGTCTGCCGCTCTGGGCGGAGCGCGTGTCGGAAGGGGTGTCGCGCGCGCTGCGCGTGGCGTCGCGCGGGGCGGTGCTGGTGGCACACAGCTTCGGCTGCCTGGCCACGCTGCGGCAGGCTTCGCTCGATCCGGTAGGCATTGCCGGTGCGCTGCTCGTGGCGCCGGCGGACCCCGACAAGTTCGGCGTCAGTTCCCTGTTGCCGACCTGGCGGTTGCCATTTCCGACGGTGCTCGTCGCCAGCACCAACGATCCGTGGATGTCGCAGCGTACGGCCTTCAGTTGGGGCACGCTATGGGGCAGCGAGCTTGTGGACGCCGGCGCGCTCGGCCACATCAACGCGGATTCTCAGCTCGATACATGGCAGCAGGGGCAGGCATTGCTCGCCACATTGCTGCAGCGGATCGACTCCGAAGGGCGCATTCTCCACTTGGGAGATGGAACGGATACCTGGGAAGCCTCCGCGGAAGTCGCCCAGTCCACCCCTTATATCTAAAACGTCTAAGAAAATTCGGAAAGATTCGTTCTGTTTATAAGGGCGCATCTGCAAAATTTGTCTCGTACCCCGGCGCGTTATGCGTCGGATTCATAAGACGAGACACCCATGCCACCCTCGATTTCCCTGGCCGATGCGCCGCCGCCAACGGCGCCTGCCGTGCAGCAACGGCTTCCAGCCAGCCAGCGTTTCACCGTGCTGCCCGGCTTTGGGCTGTCGCTGGGCTTCACGATCTTCTATCTGACGCTGATCGTCCTGATCCCGCTGTCAGCGGTTTTCCTCAAGACGTTCACCCTGACCTGGGATGGATTCTGGGCGACCGTGAGTAATCCGCGCGTGGTGGCATCGCTGGAACTGAGCTTTGGCGCATCGTTCGTGGCGGCGATCGTCAATACGGTGTTCGGCCTGATCGTGGCCTGGGTGCTGGTGCGCTACCGGTTCTTCGGCAAGCGTTTCATCGACGCCCTGGTCGACCTGCCGTTTGCGCTGCCTACCGCCGTGGCCGGTATCGCGCTGACCGCGCTGTTCGCCGGTAATGGCTGGCTCGGGCGCTGGCTGGAGCCGCACGGGATCAAGGTGGCGTTCACGCCGCTGGGCGTAGTGGTGGCGCTGACGTTCATTGGTTTGCCGTTCGTGGTGCGCACGGTGCAGCCGGTGCTGGAGGATGTGGAGCGCGAGCTGGAAGAGGCGGCCGCCAGCCTCGGTGCGTCGCGGCTGCAGACGTTCTTGCGCGTCATCCTGCCGGCCATCCTGCCTGCGCTGCTGACCGGCTTTGCGTTGTCGTTCGCGCGGGCCACTGGCGAGTACGGTTCGGTGGTCTTTATCTCCGGCAACATGCCGATGGTGTCCGAGATCGCGCCGCTGATGATCTATTCGAAGCTGGAGCAGTACGACTATGCCGGTGCCACTGCCGTGGCCGTGGTGATGCTGATGATTTCGTTCGTGCTGCTGTTGCTGATCAACCTGCTGCAAGCCTGGACGCGACGCCATCAGACCGGTGCCCGCGCCGCCGCGCTGCCCGACGGTAACCCGGAGGTGAACTGATATGGCCGGCGCTGTTTCCCGCCTGGGCGCATCGGCCGCCCGGCATCCGCAAGACGCCACGGGCGAGTCTCCGTGGGTGCGCTATACGCTGATTTCGGTGGCAGTGCTGTTCCTGGCGCTGTTCCTGTTCATCCCTCTGGTGTCGGTGTTCTATGAAGCGCTGCGCAAGGGCGCGGACACATACCTGGCCGCGCTGGTCGAACCCGATGCCGTGGAGGCCATCAAGCTGACACTGACCGTGGCGGCCATCGCGGTGCCGCTGAACGTGGTGTTTGGCGTGGCCGCTGCGTGGGCGATTGCCAAGTTCGATTTCCGCGGCAAGAACCTGCTGATCACGCTGATCGATCTGCCGTTCTCGGTTTCGCCCGTGATCTCGGGCCTGATCTATGTGCTGATGTTCGGCGCGCAGGGCTGGTTCGGCCCGTGGCTGGAAGCGCACGACATCAAGATCATGTTTGCGGTGCCCGGCATCGTATTGGCCACGATTTTCGTGACGTTCCCGTTCGTGGCCCGCGAACTGATTCCGCTGATGCAGTCGCAGGGTAGCGAAGAGGAAGAAGCCGCCATCGTGCTGGGTGCGTCGGGCTGGCAGACGTTCTGGCGCGTGACGCTGCCGAACATCCGCTGGGGCCTGCTGTATGGCGTGATTCTGTGCAACGCGCGGGCGATGGGCGAATTTGGCGCGGTGTCGGTGGTGTCGGGCCATATTCGCGGCCTGACCAACACGATGCCGCTGCACGTGGAAATTCTCTACAACGAGTACAACTTTGCGGCCGCGTTTGCGGTGGCGTCGCTGCTGACGCTGCTCGCGCTGGTCACGCTCGGTATCAAGACGCTGGTCGAGATTCGCGCCAGCCGTGAACTGCAATCGGAAGGGCAGCCATCATGAGCATTCAGGTCAGAAACGTACAGAAGCGCTTTGGGGACTTCGTCGCGCTCAACGACGTATCGCTGGACTTCGCCGAAGGGGAGCTGACGGCGCTGCTGGGACCCTCCGGCTGTGGCAAGACCACGCTGCTGCGCATCATCGCAGGTCTGGAACGCGCCGATGCGGGCCAGGTGGTGCTGGCCGGGCTGGATGCATCCACGCAGCACGTGCGTCAGCGCAACGTCGGCTTCGTGTTCCAGCACTACGCGTTGTTCAAGCACATGACCGTGTTCGAGAACGTGGCGTTTGGCCTGCGCGTGAAGCCGCGCGCCGAGCGTCCCTCGGAAGCCAAGATCCGCGAGAAGGTGAAGTCGCTGCTGGAACTGGTGCAGCTCGACTGGCTGGGCGACCGCTATCCGTCCCAGCTTTCGGGCGGCCAGCGGCAGCGGATCGCGCTGGCCCGCGCGTTGGCGGTGGAGCCGCGCGTGCTATTGCTCGACGAACCGTTTGGCGCGCTCGACGCCAAGGTCCGCAAGGAACTGCGCCGCTGGCTGCGCCGTCTGCACGATGAGCTGCACGTGACCAGCGTGTTCGTGACGCACGACCAGGAAGAAGCGCTCGAAGTGGCCGACCAGGTAGTGCTGATGAACCGCGGCAGCGTGGAACAGTTCGGTACGCCGGAAGCGGTCTACAACCATCCGGCCACGCCGTTCGTGTTCGGCTTCCTTGGCAACGTGAACCTGTTTCACGGCCGGCTCGAAGTGGGCGACAGCGGCGGCCTGCTGCATACCGGCGAAGCCGTCCTGCCGGTGGTGGGCAGTGGCTTCGAGACGGCTGGCGATGCCGTGGCGTATGTGCGCCCGCACGACCTGGAGCTGGAACGCTACGCGCCGGGCACCGATGGCATTGCCGTGACGCTGCGCCGTGCACTGACGCTGGGCCCGGTGGCCCAGCTGGAACTCGAACGCGAAGACAACCAGGACGTGATCGAGGTGGCGCTGCCGCTCGAACGCTTCCGGCACCAGGGCTTCCGTGAGGGGGAACTGCTGGCGGTGCGTCCACGCCAGCTGCGCGTCTTCAATCGCGGTACCACGACACAAGAACAAGGGGTGGCACGATGAACTTCCAGCAATTGCGATCGATCCGGGAGGCGGTGCGCCGCCAGTTCAACCTGACTGAAGTGGCCAATGCGCTGTACACGTCGCAGCCGGGCGTGTCGCGTCAGATCCGCGAGCTTGAGGAAGAACTGGGCGTCGAGATCTTCGAACGCTATGGCAAGCGGTTGACCGGCCTGACCGAGCCGGGCCGCGAGATCGTGCGCATCGTCGAACGCCTGCTGCTGGAAGCCGAGAACCTGCGCCAGGCCGGCGACGAGTTCGCGGGGCGCCATACCGGCCGCCTGACCGTGGCCACCACGCACACCCAGGCGCGCTATGCGCTGCCGAAGGTCGTGCAGAGCTTCCGGCGCGAATATCCGCACGTCACGCTGGCGCTGCAGGAAGCGTCGCCGTCGCACATCGTGGAGCTGCTGCTGACGGGGCAGGCCGATATCGGCATCGCCACCGAGGCCGTGGCAAGCGAAGCCGGCCTGACGTCGTTCGAGGCGTATAGCTGGCAGCACGTGATCGTGGTGTCGCCCGACCATCCGCTGACGCGCCTGCCCGAGCCGACGCTCGAGGATCTGTGCAATTTCCCGATCATTACGTACGACGCCGGCTTCACGGGCCGCCGCAAGATCGACGGCGCGTTTGCCGATGCCGGGCTGCAGCCGGAGATCGTGCTGACGGCGATGGACGCCGACGTGATCAAGACGTACGCGGAGCTGGACCTGGGCGTGGGCATCATCGCGTCGATGGCGTATGACCCGCGCAAGGACGCCAGCCTGGTGCGCATCTCGGCGGACCATCTGTTCTCGCCCAACACCACCAGCGTGGCCGTGCGGCGCGGGGCTTACCTGCGCGGTTATGCCCATGCGTTCATCAACATGTTCGCGCCACATCTGTCTCGGGACACCGTTTCCACGGCGCTGGCCGAAGCGTCGAGCCGGCTGGCCGTGGCCGCCTGAGTCCCTTCGTCTTTTCAAACGCGCGTTCCGCTTTCCAGTCGCGGAACCGCACCTCTCGCGCCGCCCGGCACCAGTTCGTCGCACGGCGCTTTTCTCTCGTCCCGCTCCGGCGTAAAGTGCCGTTCATCGTGGTACCCCGGAAGAGACCGAATGCGCGGGGTGCTACCTATGCTGCAGTGCATCACAGAATTGCACGCGGTGGTGAGAAGCACAAGGAGGGAGAGATATGCGCATGTCGTGCGCGGTGCCGTCACGGCTCAATATTCTTGCGCGTGATCTGCTGTTCGTGCTTTGCATGAACACGGTGATCGCCGTCAGCCTCAACTATGGCTTCCAGACCGGCGGCACGCTGGTGCAGAACTTTGTCTACAGCCAGCTGATAGGGTTGGCCATCTGGACGCTCATCGACATTCCCCGTGTACTGATCTGGTGGAACGACCGCCCGCGCCGTTGGCCGTTCATGTGCCTGGCCGTGGTGGCGGTGCCGCTTGGCGTGGTACTGGGCAGCTGGTGCACGCGAGAACTGCTGAACCTGCCCGAGAAATCGGCCGCGGCCACCGGCGACATGCTGCGCATGTGCCTGATCGTCGGCATGCTGGCTTCGGCCAGCATGATCTATTTCTACTGGTCCCGTGAAAAGCTGGCCTACCTGGAACGCCAGGCCGCGCTGGATGCCCTGCAGCGCGAAGAGGCCGAAAAACAGCTCGTGCGTGCGCAACTGATGGCGCTGCAAGCGCAGATCGAGCCGCACTTCCTGTTCAATTCGCTGGCCAACCTCGACGGGCTGATCGCCACCGATCCGCGCGCGGCGCGCCAGCTGCTGCAGCGGCTGATCGGCTTTCTGCGTATGTCGCTGTCGCACACGCGGGCCGAGCATTGCACGCTGGCGCAGGAGTTCGAGCTGCTGCGCAGCTACCTCGACATCCAGGGCATGCGCTTTGGCGCCCGGCTCGACTACGAGATCGATCTGCCGCCCGCGCTGGCCGATGCCGAGATCCCGCCGATGCTGATTCAGCCCCTGGTGGAAAACGCCGTCACGCACGGCATTGAACCGTGCATGCGCGGCGGCAAGATCGTGCTGTCCGCACGCCAGGCCGAGGACGGCAGCCTTCAGGTGCTGATTGCCGATACCGGCGTGGGCTTCTGCCAGAGCGGCAAGAGCGGTTCCGGCCTGGGGCTGACCCATGTGCGGGAGCGGCTGGCGCGGATTTTTGGTGCTTCGGCCACCATGCAGATGGAAGAGAACGCGCCGCGCGGCGTGGTGGTGCGGTTGATGCTGCCGCTCACGCGCAGCACCGAGCCGACGATAGCGCCGATGCGCCCCGTGCCCGAGGCGCGCCCGGCGACGCACGCACCCGTGGCCCCAGCGATTTCCCGCACCTGACGCCTTATGTCCCCAACCCTGCTGATCGCCGACGACGAGGCGCTGCTCGCGCGCGTGCTCGAATCCGAACTGAAGGCGCTGTGGCCCGAAGCCACGATCTCCGCCGTGGTGCACGACGGCATGGCCGCGCTCGATGCCGCGCGCGCGCATCAGCCCGACGTGGCCTTTCTGGACATCCGCATGCCCGGCATGAGCGGCATGGACGTGGCGCGCGAACTGATCGAGTTCGACCGGCCGCCGCTGGTGGTGTTTGTCACCGCCTATGACCAGTTCGCGCTGGAAGCCTTCGAACGCGCCGCGGTGGACTACGTGCTCAAGCCGGTGCAGCACGAGCGGCTGGAAGCCACGGTGGGCAGACTGAAGGCCCGACTGAGCGCCAAGGCTGCCGAGGCTGAAGAACCCGAGGAAGCCAACGATCCCGCCGTTGCCGATATTGGCACGATGGTCGACACGGACCGGCTTGCGCAACTGCTGCAGCGGCTGGAGTCGCTCGACAAGCCGGCAGCGGCCGCGCGCGGCCAATACCTGCGTTTCATCAAGGCCCTGGTGGGGCAGGAAGTGCGCATCATTCCGGTGGACGAGGTGGTTTATCTGGAGGCCACCGACAAGTACGTAAACGTCGTGTCGACCAGCGGGGAGGCGTTGATCCGCACAAGTCTGCGGGAGCTTACGCAGCAGCTCGATCCTGACCGCTTCTGGCAGATTCACCGTGGCACGGTCGTGAATATCGACTGCGTGGCCAGCGCCGTGAATCAGTCACTGGGACGGTTGTCGCTGAAACTGCGAGATCGTACCGAATCGCTGCCCGTTGCCAGGCAGTACGCGCACCTGTTCAAGCAGATGTGATGTCATGCACCACGGTGGGGTGCCGTGGTGCAGCGATTCCGTTGCTGCTCTGCTTCCTCTAACATGAGTTTTTTCATCAGCAGAGGATGGCGCAATGCATCGCGTGTTTGTCTACGGCACCCTGCGTGCCGGCGAGGTCAACGATCTGAATCGTGCGGCCGAACGTCATGGCATCGAGTCCGCGACGCTGGTCGGCACGGCGCACATCGCCGGCCGGCTCTATGACTTTGGCACGTATCCGGGCCTGGTGCTCGATGCCACCGCAGGCCCCGTCGCGGGCGATATCTACGATATTCCCGAAGCCTTGCTGCCGGTGCTGGACGAGATCGAGGAGGTCTATCCGGGACAGGCCACGCTATTCGTCCGCGAGACGCAGCCGGTGATGTTCGATGGCGCGCCGGTTGACTGCCTGTTGTATCCGGTGGCCAATAGCGCGGTGGCTGGCCTCGCCCGTATCGATAGCGGTGACTGGGTGGCCTATCGCCGCGCGCGCGATACGGCGGCGGCTGCCTGACGCAGTACGTGTGTCGTCGGAGGCGGCCGATTTTTCATGATGCGGAATGATGTTTTGTTCCGCAAAAATACAGGGGGCTGGGGCACCGGTTCCATTTCTCATCATGAAAGATTACGTGCCGCATCGTGAAATATTTTTCGTAAATCATTGATTAATAATAAATAAAAAACCATATCCCAATCGCAATCGGTGCTTGTTGCAACGCGGGAAGTTTCCCTACACTCTTATATAAGACACATGACTTGAGACGCAAAAAACACAGCGTCCGGTCACCCGAAAAGCAGCAGTCGGGCTGTGTCACCGATTTCCACGCCATCTCGAAATCGTTACCAGGAGAGTGACCATGACGACGCGCCAAGAACAGATCGACGCCCTGCAAAAAGACTGGGATACCAACCCCCGCTGGAAGGGGGTGCAACGTCACTTCACGGCCGAAGACGTGGTGCGCTTGCGCGGTTCGGTCCAGATCGAGCACACGCTGGCTCGCCGCGGTGCCGAGAAGCTCTGGCACCTGCTGAACACCGAGCCGTTCGTCAACACGCTGGGCGCGCTGACCGGCAACCAGGCCATGCAACAGGTGAAGGCCGGCCTGAAGGCCATCTACCTGTCGGGCTGGCAAGTTGCCGGCGATGCCAACCTGGCCGGCGAAATGTATCCGGACCAGTCGCTGTATCCGGCGAACTCGGTGCCGATGGTCGTCAAGCGCATCAACAACACGTTCCAGCGCGCTGACCAGATCCAGTGGAGCGAAGGCAAGGGCGACACCGACTTCTTCGCGCCGATCGTGGCCGATGCCGAAGCCGGTTTCGGCGGCGTGCTGAATGCCTTCGAACTGATGAAGTCCATGATCGAAGCGGGCGCCTCCGGCGTGCACTTCGAAGACCAGCTCGCCTCGGTGAAGAAGTGCGGCCACATGGGTGGCAAGGTGCTGGTGCCGACCCGCGAGGCCGTGGCCAAGCTGACTGCCGCGCGTCTGGCCGCCGACGTGTCGGGTACGCCGACGCTGGTGATCGCCCGTACCGATGCCGAAGCGGCGGATCTGCTGACCTCGGACGTCGATGAGCGCGATCAGCCGTTCCTGACCGGCGAGCGCACCGTGGAAGGTTTCTACCGCACCCGGCCCGGCATCGACCAGTCGATCGCCCGTGCACTGGCCTACGCGGAAGTGGCGGACCTGGTGTGGTGCGAAACCGGCAAGCCGGACCTGGAATTCGCAAAGAAGTTTGCCGATGCCGTGCACGCCAAGTTCCCGGGCAAGATGCTGGCCTACAACTGCTCGCCGTCGTTCAACTGGAAGAAGAACCTCGACGACGCCACGATTGCCAAGTTCCAGCGCGAGCTGGGCGCGATGGGCTACAAGTTCCAGTTCATCACGCTGGCTGGCTTCCACTCGCTGAACTACTCGATGTTCAACCTGGCCTACGGCTACGCCCGCAACCAGATGTCGGCCTTCGTGGAATTGCAGGAATCGGAATTTGCTGCCGCGGAGAAGGGCTTCACCGCCGTCAAGCACCAGCGCGAAGTGGGCACCGGTTACTTCGACGCCGTGACGCAGACCATCGAAGGCGGCCAGTCGTCGACGACCGCGCTGAAGGGTTCGACCGAAGACGAACAGTTCTTCGACAAGAAGGTGGCCTGAGCCTTCAGAACGGAAAGGGGAATCGGGGACGGCGCACGACCATTGCGCCGTCAGTTTGGTACCGCGCCGTGTCATCCACGGCGCGGGTTTTTTCCAGAGGTGCCCGGACCGCGGTCCGGGCGCTTGTGGAAAGACCTATCTGTAGACGATGACTGGAATGTCGGTATGCGTGAGCACCTTCTGGGTTTCGCTGCCGAGCAGCAGGCCTGACAGCCCGCGCCGGCCGTGCGACGCCATGAAGATCACGTCGCAGCCATGACGTTCCGCCGCGTCGATGATGCCGAGGTAGGGCACCGCGAAAGTGGTCATGTCGGCGTCGAACGGCAGGCCCTGCGCAACGGCGGCCGCCTCGATTTCCTTCAGGTACAGCTTGGCCTGGTTCTCGATGCGTTCCTTGAACGCCTGCGGGGCCTCGACCACGATTTCGCTGAAGGGCGTGTACGGATATTCCTCAAGGCAGACGTAAGCGGTGACGCGGGCGCCAATCACCTTGGCCAATTCCAGGCCGCCGTCGATAGCCTTCTTGGACAGCTCCGAACCGTCGGTGGGCAGCAGGATGTGCTTGAACATACCGGACCTCCTTTCACGAGTGGGAACGGGGGCAGGCCAGAGGGCGCCTGTCTGATTGGATTGTAGTCAGTGTGGAGTGTGCGCCATTGCGAAATATCAAGATTGTGCGATGCCGTACGTTTCGCTCACGGCAGGTGCATCAGGCAACCACCGCGTGGACTTCGGCGGCCGCGCTGCTTGGCGCCTGCTCCGCGCGGCGCCAGTAGGCCGGATTGCCATAGGTGTTCTTGAGATGGTCGATGAACAGCCGCACGCGCAGCGGCAGGTGCTTGCGCTGGGGAAAGACGGCATGGATGCCGATCGGGGGCGCCTGGTATTCGTCGAGCACCGTCACCAGGCGGCCGCTGACGATTTCCTGGCCGACTTCCCACCAGGAGCGCCAAGCCAGGCCGTGGCCCTGCAGGCACCAGGCGTGGAGCACCGCACCATCGGTGCATTCCATGTTGCCGCCCACCTTGACGGTGATGGCGCGGCCGTCCTGCTGGAACACCCAGCCGCGCTGCACGTTGGCGCTGGCCCCGAAGGCCAGGCAGTTGTGGCGCGACAGGTCTTCCGGCAACTGCGGTGTGCCGGCGCGGGCCAGGTATTCGGGCGATGCCACGACCACGCGGCGGTTTTCGGCCAGGCGGATCGATACCAGGCTCGAATCGGGCAGGTCGCCAAGCCGGATGGCGCAGTCGAATCCTTCGTTGACCAGGTCGACCACGCGGTCGGACAGGTCGAGCGTGAGGGTGACGTCGGGGTGCGACTCGATGAACAGCGGCACCAGCGGCGCAACGTGCTTGCGGCCAAAACCGGCCGGCGCGGTCACGCGCAGGTGGCCGCTGGCCTTGACGCCGCCGGCGGAGACGCTGGCTTCGGCATTGTGGAGATCGTTGAGGATGCGCTGGCAGTCTTCCAGGAAGGCGGAGCCTTCGAAGGTCAGCGTGATCTTGCGCGTGGTGCGCACCAGGAGTTTCACGCCAAGCCGCTCTTCCAGGGCATCGATGCGGCGCCCGATGATGGCGGGTGCCACGCCTTCGGCGGCAGCGGCAGCGGAAAGGCTGCCACGTGACGCCACCGATACAAAAGTCTCCAGTTGCTTGAAATGATCCACGGATGTTAGCTCGGTTGTACACGAGTCTTGATGGGGATGGCCAAGATTAGTAGTGCAAAAGTAAAAGATCAAGTGACAGTGACCCTATTTGCCGCACTGCAGCGCATCACTAGAATTCCATGCATTCAGTCGTGTACAGGTCCATTCAATCCCTGGCGTTTTGAGAGATGAACAAAATCCGCGCTGTTGTTTTCGATGCCTACGGCACGCTGTTCGACGTCTACTCGGTCACGGCGCGCGCGGAACAGCTGTTCCCGGGCAAGGGTGAGGCGTTGGCGCTGCTGTGGCGCGAGCGCCAGATCGACTACACGCGGCTGCGCTCGCTGGCGGCGCCCGATGGCGCGCGCTACAAGCCGTTCTGGGACATCACGATCGATGCATTGCGCTATGCGGCAGACCGGCTGGAACTGAAGCTGGACGACAACGCCCAGGCCCAGTTGCTCAAGGAATACGCATGCCTGTCGGCGTTCCCGGAAAACCTGGCGGCGCTCAAGCGACTGCGCCGCGCCAACCTGCCGCTGGGCATCCTGTCCAACGGCAATCCGGAGATGCTCGACATCGCGGCGAAGAGCGCGGGCATGCATGGACTGTTCGATCACGTGCTGTCGGTCGACGCCGTGAAGCAATACAAGACCGCGCCGGCCGCGTACGCGCTGGGCCCGAAGGCCTTTGACCTGCCGGCGGCCAACATGCTGTTCGTGTCGTCGAACTGTTGGGACGCGTGCTGCGCCACCTGGTTTGGCTACACCACTTTCTGGATCAATCGTGCCGGCCATCCGGTGGAGCGCCTGGACGTGGCGCCTACCGGCACCGGGCATGACATGAACGACCTGCTTGCTTTCGTTGCCGCCTCGGGCGTAACGGTCTGACAAGCCAGGCCTCCCTTAATACACCATCGCACCTACAGGAGAAGACTGATGGCTATCACGCTGCCCGCGGGCATGAAGATTACCGGCGAGATCCTGCCGGCCTACGAAGACATCCTCACGCCGGAAGCTCTGGCCCTGGTAGACAAACTGCACCGCGCCTTCGAGCCGCGCCGCCAGGAATTGCTGGCCGCCCGCGTGGAACGCGCGAAGCGCCTGGATGCCGGCGAGCTCCCCGATTTCCTGCCGGAAACGAAGAACATCCGCGAGGGCGACTGGAAGGTTGCCCCGGTGCCCAAGGCACTGGAATGCCGCCGCGTGGAAATCACCGGCCCGGTCGAAGCCAAGATGGTGATCAACGCCTTCAACTCGGGCGCTGACAGCTACATGACCGACTTCGAGGATTCGAACACCCCGAACTGGCACAACCAGATGCAGGGTCAGGTCAACCTGAAGGCCGCCGTGCGCCGCACGCTGACGCTGGACAGCAACGGCAAGCACTACAAGCTCAACGACAAGATCGCCACGCTGCAGGTGCGCCCGCGCGGCTGGCACCTGGACGAAAAGCACGTCACGATCGACGGCAAGCGCATCTCGGGCGGCATTTTCGATTTCGCGCTGTTCCTGTTCCATAACGCAAAGGAACAGATTGCTCGCGGCGACGGCCCGTTCTTCTACCTGCCGAAGATGGAAAGCCATCTGGAAGCGCGCCTGTGGAACGACGTCTTCGTGATGGCCCAGAAGGAAGTTGGCCTGCCGCAGGGCACGGTCAAGGCCACGGTGCTGATCGAGACGATCCTGGCCGCGTTCGAAATGGAAGAAATCCTGTACGAACTGCGCGACCACAGCGCTGGCCTGAACGCTGGCCGCTGGGATTACATCTTCTCGTGCATCAAGAAGTTCAAGGTGGACAAGAACTTCTGCTTGGCGGATCGCGCCAAGGTGACGATGACCGCGCCGTTCATGCGTTCGTATGCGCTGCTGCTGCTGAAGACGTGCCACAAGCGCGGCGCGCCCGCCATCGGCGGCATGAGCGCGCTGATTCCGATCAAGAACGATCCGGAGAAGAACGCCATCGCGATGGAAGGCATCATCAGCGACAAGCGCCGTGACGCCACTGACGGCTACGACGGTGGCTGGGTGGCCCACCCGGGCCTGGTCGAGCCGGCGATGAAGGAATTCGTGGCCGTGCTGGGCGACAAGCCGAACCAGTTCGAGAAGCAACGTCCGGACGTGGAAGTGAAGGGCGCCGACCTGCTGGACTTCAAGCCGGAAACGCCGATCACGGAACATGGCCTGCGCATGAACATCAACGTCGGCATCCACTACCTGGGCGCCTGGCTGGCTGGCAATGGCTGCGTGCCGATCCACAACCTGATGGAAGATGCCGCCACGGCCGAGATCTCGCGCTCGCAGGTCTGGCAGTGGATCCGCTCGCCGAAGGGCAAGCTCGAGGACGGCCGCAAGGTCACCGCCGAGCTGGTGCGCGCGCTGATTCCGGAAGAACTGGCCAAGGTCAAGGAAGTGGCCGGCAGCGGTCCGACCTATGACCGCGCCGCAAAGATCTTCGAACAGATGTCGACGTCGGAAGACTTTGCCGAATTCCTGACGCTGCCGCTGTACGAGGAAGTCTGAGGATTCAAGGACGCGCCTTGCGTCCTTGTGTTGTCTCCCCCTCCCGCCCAGCGGGAGCGGGGCGGGAGCGGGGCGGGAGAGGGTGCCGGGGGTTCAGGCCGCGATCTGTCCCGGCGTGACCCGCCGGCCCTCTCTCCCCCTCTCCCTATCTTCTATTCCCTCTGCCTCCTGCACAGCCGGGAGCAGGGTGCATCGCCCTCAAGCGCCATTGCGCGCGCCGTAGCCGTTCCCCTTCCATTCGATAAAACACAGTCCGTGCCCGAACGGATCTGACAGCATCGCCTGGCGTCCCCAGTCGAACTCGCGTGGCCAGTCCTCGATCTCCGCGCCGGCGCTGAGCGCCCGTTCGATGGCCGGTTCGAGCGATTCCACCACGAAATCCAGGTGTACCGGGGTCCAGTGCCGCGCATAGTCGCGCCGGGTGTCGGCCCGGGTGGTGGCGACCGATCCGGGCGCCTTGGCCAGCAGATACACCGGCGCGCAGGCACCGTGCAATTCGGCCACGGTACCGTCGAACAGCTTGCGGTTGAGCCGCAATCCCAGTCCTGCCTCATAGAAGCCGATGCCACGTTCGAGGTCATCGACGTCGATGTTGATCAACAAATCCATGCCTGCCTCCTGAGCGTTCGTCCGGCGCCTGCGTCTGGCCAGCCGCTCCTGACGGCTCCTGACGCTCACCTGACACCGGGCGAGCATTGTGCGCCCTGGCTCCTGACAAAAGCTGTCAGGAGTGATGTGCTGGAATCGTCCGACACCGGGCGGACAACGGCACGCGGGAGGCCCCATAATACGGAAACCTACGAATTGGAGATTCAAGTTGCGCTTCGAACACCTGGTGGAAATCAATGACCCAGGCAACCCCACGCTGGAGCCGCTGACGGCCGACCAGCTCTGGCAGGGCCTCGTGTTGCGGGCGGAATCGCCGGAGCTGTTCATGCTGGGGCTGGACGGCGCCGAGATCGTCGCGCGGGGCGATGGCTGGATCGAGCGCGTGCTGCACTTCGGCAAGGCCAAAGTCAGCGACCGGGTGGTCTATGAACCGCGCCGTGCCGTGCGTTACGAGTCGGCGGCCACGGCGGAGCACGCTGGCGGCACGCTGACGATGAGCATCGAGACGCCTACGCCGAGCGCGCTGCTGGTGCGCTTTATCTACGAGACGACGATGCCGAATGTCGACGCCAGCGGCGACGACCGCTACGCCGAGATCGTCAAGTCCGCCTATCACGAGGCGGACCTCGACACCGTCCGCAAGATCCGCGAGATTGCATCGACCGGGCGGCTCGGGTGAATCGAGAATCCACTGCGCCGGCAAGTACCGGCAGCGGGGACGATCCGGGAGGAGACGAACCAAGGGGTAGCGGCCCGACGCGCGCCGAGCTGCGCGCGCGCTACGGCGACCGCCTGCGCTGGCTGATCCTGGTCACGCTGATGCTGGGCGCGATGTCGTCGATCATGTCGTCGACCATCGTCAATGTGGCCATTCCCGACCTGAGCCGCCATTTCGTGCTTGGCCAGGAGCGCGCCCAATGGGTGGCGGCAAGCTTCATGATCGCCATGACGATGTCGATGCTGCTGACCCCCTGGCTGCTGAACCGCTACGGGCTGCGGCGCACGTTCATCGGCACGCTGTTACTGCTGGGCTGCGGCGGACTGATCGGCGGTTTCTCGCCGACGTTCGGCGTGATGCTGGCCATGCGCGTGGCCGAGGGCATTGCCGCCGGCATCATGCAGCCACTTCCGAACATTTTCATTCTGCGCGCGTTCGACGAGCGCGAGCAGGGCCGGGCCATGTCGCTGTTCGGCTTTGGCGTGGTGCTGGCGCCCGCCATCGGCCCGAGCCTGGGCGGATTTCTTGTCGAGCTGTTCGGCTGGCGCTCGATCTTTTTTGTCGTGGTGCCACTGACGCTGGCGGGCTGGTGGATGGCACGGCGCTATATGGCCGTGGATTCCGCGATGATCGGCGAACGCAAGCCGCTGGACTGGCGTGGCCTGGCGCTGGTGGGAGTGGCCACCGTGAGCCTGCTCAACGGGCTGGTGGCCATGCGCAACAGCGCGGGCGAAGGCGTCGGGCTGGCGATCTTTGGCGTGGTCATGCTGGCTGTCTTCGTGGCATGGCAACTGCGCGCGCCAGATCCGCTGATGAACATGCGGCTCTACAGCTATCGCCAGTTCTCGGCCGGCGCCATCGTTGGGTTTATCTACGGCGCGGGCCTGTTCGGATCGACCTACCTGCTGCCGGTCTATATGCAGACGGCGCTGGCCTACACACCGTCCGCGGCGGGCCTGGTCCTGATGCCGGCCGGCATCGCGCTGGCCGTGACGATCGCCGTGGCTGGCCGCCTGACGAGTCGAATACTGCCGTACAAGCAGGTGTCGTTCGGACTGGCGCTGCTGGCGGGGTCGTTCCTGCTGATGGCGACGGGATCGATGGCCACGCCGTATCTGCTGATCGTGCTCTACGCGGTGATCGGCCGGATCGGGCTGGGCTGCATCCTGCCGTCACTGACGCTGGGATCGATGCGCGGTGTGGATTTCTCGTTGATTGCGCAGGGGTCGAGCTGTATCAACTTTCTGCGCCAGCTTGGCGGCGCGATTGGCGTGAGCCTGGCAGGCGTCGGCCTTGAATGGCGCCTGGCCGAGCACGGCGTGATGCTGGGCGCGAGCGGCCAGGTTGCCGAACAGGCCGTGCAGGCCGCCCGCATTCGCGCTTTCGATGAAACGTTCCTGGCCGTGGGCGTGGTGATCGCCACGGCCATGCTGGCCGCGTGGCGCATCCGCCCGCGGCCGGTGCCCGGAAGCTAGGCCGCGCGAAGCAGGTCGCGGTGTTGCATCAGAAACTGTTCAACACCGCATGCCTCGCGGCCAGTCAGCCGCTGGAAATCGTGGCTGACTGACTTCATCGCACCTTGCGCCATGCCGCGCGCCAGATAGACGAGGATGCCCGCCATCGGCTGACTCATGCCATCGGCGACAAAGCCGGCGAGCAGCGCGTCTGGCGATACCTCTTCGACCTCGATACTTGCGCCAAGGCACACGTGCATGATGCGCGCGAGTTCCACGGGGGACACCGAGCGCGGCCCGGTGATATCCAGGACCGCGCCGCCCCGGCCAGATAGCAGCGCGCATGCGCCGGCCAGCGCGCAGTCCGCCCGCGCCACGTAGGCAGCGCCTGCGTGGGCATCGAGCGTCCTGAGCACGCCCGTGACGAGCGCCCGCTGAACCGTGGGCAGCAACATTTCCATATAGAACGCATGGCGCAGCACCGTGTGGTCCACGCCGGTTTCGCGCAGCGCGCGTTCCGTCGTGGCGTGATCCGCTGCCAGCGCCGCCAGGGCCGAGTCTTCGGCAGCGAGGAACGACGAATAGACGATATGCGCGACGCCGGCTGCGCGCGCGGCATCGATCGCGTGTCGATGCTGCTGTACGCGGCGCGGCCCGGTATGTTCGGCCGCGGTGCTGGTCAACAGCATGCGTTGCGCGCCCGAGAATGCGCTGGCAAGCGTTGAAGGCGTATCGAAGTCGGCGTGCCGGATATCCAGGCCGCGATCGGCCAGGTCCCGCGCGCGTGCCGGCGTGCGCGTGGTACCGATCAGGTGCGAGGGGTGGTGGTGCTCAAGAAGATGGCTGGCCGCGAGCCGGCCGTAGTGTCCGGACACGCCGGTCACCAGAAGACGATTCTTTGTCTGCATGACTTTTCCTTGCGACATGGGCGCGGCCACGGCGACCATCGGGCGGCCGTGGCACGCGTGTCCGGCACGCGTGACATGCACGCGCACCGGGCGGGAAAGGCTGAAAGTCCCTAGCGGGACGCAAGGAAGACCGATGTCATGTGGCGCATGGTAACGCGACCGTTGCGCGGCGCCTACCTGCCTTCACGCGCCTGACACATGCACGCCACACGCTACGCGTCGAGGCGTGCAGCAACGATTCCGGCAATGCGGTGAAGGGCATCGCATTGGCACACCTGTTCCGTCGCTCGCGCTTCATCCATCCCACTCAGCGAGCGAAAAAATGAAACAAATGATGAAAGGCTCCCAGGCCCGCGCGGCGCAACTGCTGCTCGCGCTGCTCGGCAGCCTGGCGCTTGCCGCATGCGGCGGCGACGATGACAACAATGCAGCAGCCACGCCGCCGGCTCAGTCCACGCCGGCAACCCCGACCGCGCTCAAGACGCTCGATGGCAATCCGCCGCTGGTGATCGGCCATCGCGGCCTGCCGGGGCTGTATCCCGAGGAGACCCAGGTCTCGTACGAAGGCGCGGCCGATGCAGGCGCCGATTCACTGGAAGAAGACGTGCATCTGAGCAAGGATTGCATGCTCGTGGTGCGCCACAACCCCTGGCTCAGCGATAACACCAACGTTGCCGAGGTGGCAAAAACCAATGCCGCCGTGGCCGCGCGCAAGCGTACCGTGCCGGGCGTGCGCGTGCCGGTGTCCTGGGCGACGACGCCCACGAGCGGCCCGTCGTCCTACCTGACCGATCTCACCAATCCGTCCGATCCGACGTCGGTGCTCAGGTCGCTGATCGTCGATGGAGAGGACCACACCAACGACTGGTCGATCACCGATTTCACCGCGGCCGAGCTCAAGTCCTGGATTCGCGGCACGACTTACGACGCCAAGGACGTACGCCCAACCGCGCTGAATGGCGTGTTCCCGATCCTGACGCTGCAGGAGGTCTACGATATCGCGCGCGCCAAATCGGCCGTTAGCGGCAAGACGTTCACGATCTACCCCGAGGCCAAGAATCCGTACTGGAACAACCAGCAGGCCATTGCGAATGGCTGCGGCGCCGCGGGTACGCGGCCGTTCGAGGACGCCATCGTCAAGTTCGTCACCGACAACAACCTCAACAGCAAGACCGCGCCGATCCTGCTGCAGAGCTTTGACCCCGAGAGCCTCAAGTACATGCGCACGAAGGGCGTGCAGGCGCGCATGGTGCAGCTGGTGGACGGTAACGCCGTCAACTACCAGACCGGTGAAATGATCTACCAGACCAACGACGACTATGCGTTTGTCGACGGCCGTCCGTACAGCTGGACCATCCACGGCGACCCGCGCTGGTTTGGCGACATGCTGACGCCGGCTGGCCTGGCCGAGATCAAGACCTACGCCGACGGCATCGGGCCGTGGAAGCCGCAGGTCTTTGCCTGGAAGGTCTCGCCGTGGAAGGCCACCAATGCCGACGGTACGCCTTTCACCCCGGCGCTGGCCGATGTGAACTCGGTGGAGCCAACGAGCCTGATCGCCGATGCCCACAAGGCCGGCCTGTTCGTGCATCCGTACACATTCCGGAATGAGGCGCGCTATCTGCCGGGCAAGTACAAGGGCGACCCGGTGGCTGAGTACCTGGATGCGTTCCGCGCAGGCGTGGATGGCGTGTTTTCGGATTTCGCCAATACCGCCGTGGCGGCACGTGCGCAGTATCTGAAGGAAACCGGCCGCTAAGCTGGTCGCGTGATTCGATGAGGGAAGGGCGCCCGTATGGGCGCCTTTTTTACTGCAGCGTGGGCAGATCGGTGCGCTGGTAGCAGACGCCGGCAAGAAATCCGGCCAGCGTGGACGCCGCTTCACGGCCGGAAGGGCGTGACTGAATGGCGGACGCCGCGAACTCGGTCAGCGCCACCATCGCGGGCGATGGCGGGTTGCCGCCTTCGAACAGGGCGCGCTTTGCGCTGTAGCCGTGGGTACGCATGTCAACGGCAGCCGACATCGCCGTCGCGGCATAGACCGCGCACGACTTGTAGCGCACGGGATCATAGGCGGGTGCGACGGGCTGGGCGGGCGTGGCCGGGGCGCGCGGCGCGGCCATCGGGGCCGTCGACAGCATCAGCGCGCAAGCGCAGGCCAGCACGTGGAATGTCTTCATGTCTTCCTGGGAAACGACACCATTGCGGATAGTCTGCTTATCGGCAGGAAGAGCCAGGTGCTGAACATCTATCGTGCGGGCACTCCGGCCGTGTGGCATATCCGCCGCGGCCGGCACCGCAAGGCCGGGCGTCAGCTGGCGCGGCCAGCCACCAGGTCGCCTACCAGTTCGATGTACTTCTGCTTGGCGTCGTCCTGGCTGGTGCCTTTGAGCGCCTCCCAGGCTTCGAACTTGTAGCGGCCGACGAAATCGGTCATGCCGGGCTTGTCGCCGTGGGCATCGCCTTCGGCACCCTGCTTGTACAGCGCGTACAGACGCAGCAGCGTCATGTTGTTCGGGCGTTCGGTCAGCGTCTTGACGTCGGTTTGGGCCTGGTCGAATTGGGCCTGCAGGTCGCTCATGGGGTCTCCGGTGTGGCAATGAGATAACAGGGGCGATGATAAGCGCGGCCGGTGCGCGTTTCGCTGCAAAAAAACCGAGGAAGCCTTCGGTTAGGGCGCTCGTACGGGGGACGACTGCGTGCCGTCGCCAATACTGCTTTGCCCCGGCAGCGGATACAATCGCTGCCATGTCCTGGATTCTTGCTGTCGAGACCTCCACAGAGTGGTGTTCCGTCGCACTCGGGCGCGCCACCTCCGATGGCGCCATCGAGTGTTTCTACCGTCATGAGCACACCGGCGCGCGTTCGTCGTCGCGCGTGCTGCCGGCCGCCGGCGAGGTGCTGGCCGAAGCCGGCATTCGCCTGGCCGATTGCGCCGCGATCGCCTTTGGCGCCGGCCCCGGTTCCTTCACCGGGCTGCGCACCGCCTGCGGCGTGGCGCAGGGGCTGGCTTTCGGTGCCGATCTGCCCGTCATTCCGGTCAACGTGCTGATGGCCTGCGCGGAAAGTGTACGCACCGGCACGCCGGCACTGCCGCCGGGCACACCGGTGCTGGTGGCGCTCGACGCGCGCATGGACGAAGCCTATGCCGCCACATTCCGCTGGGACGCGGCCTCGGGCGAATGGGCGACGGACGATGCAATGCACGTTGGCGCGCCTGAAGCGGTGGCCGCTCCTGCCGGCGAGTTCTGGCTGGCGGGCAATGCCGCCACGGTGTTCGGAGACCGGCTGGCCGTGGCCGCGCGTGCGGGCCGTACGATTCCGGAAGCCATGCCGGACGCGCGCGCCCTGGTGTCGATTGCCCAGCGCGCCCTGGCGCGCGGCGAGACGATTCCCGCCGCCGACGCCATGCCGATCTACGTGCGCGACAAGGTCGCCCAGACCATCGCCGAGCGCGAAGCAGTTGCCGCGGCCAAGGCTGCGGCGCTGGCCGCGCAGGGAGACGCCGCATGAGCGCCGCCTTGTTGCCCGCGGAGCGCCCCGACTGGCCGGCCGTGCCCCTGATGCCGGCGTTGCCGCAGGGCTGGGCGCTGGATCATATGAGTGCGCGCGATCTGCCCGCCGTGGCCGAGATCGAGCAACGGGCGTACAGCCACCCGTGGACGCGCGGCAACTTTGAGAATTCGCTCAAGGCGGGCCATTTCGGCCTGACCCTGCGCGATCCGTCGACGGCACTGATTGGCTACGCGATGCTGATGCCGGTGGTCGACGAGATGCATCTGCTCAATATCACGATCGATCCCGTGCACCAGCGGCAGGGCTATGGACGGCTGCTGCTGGCCATCGCGCTGGCGACGTCGCACGCGCATCATCTGCATACGATGCTGCTGGAAGTGCGGCCGTCGAACCTTGGTGCGCTTGCGCTGTATCTGGAAGCCGGGTTTGCTGAGATTGGCCGCCGCAAGGGCTATTACCCGGCGACGGCCCTGGGCCGCGAGGACGCCCTGGTGCTGCGCCGCGTCTGGCCGGCCAGCGATGACGGAGAATCCGCATGAACCGCCGTGCGATGTTCCTGGAGGCCCTGGGAATTCCCGCCGAATGGGTGCTGCGCCATGCCGCGCCCGCCGACGCCGTTGCAGAGGAAGCGATGGCGGAAGTGGCCGTCGTGGAAGCGGTGTCCGCTGCCGAATCGGTCGCTGAATCGGTCGCCGAAGCCCAGCCCGTTGCAAGGTCCGTCGAAGCGCCGGCCGCAATCGCCGCAATCGAGGCGAGGGCGGAGACCGATGCCAGCGAGGCTGAAGCCGACCACGCCCTCGAACTGGCCGAGACGGTGGAGGCATTCGATGCGCCGAACCCGGCCCGTCCCGCCGCTCCCGCTACGCCACAACCGGTGCCGCGCCTGCCCGAGCACGCGGGCCGGGAAGCCGCCATCGCCGAAATGGCCTGGCCCGTGCTGGCCGACAGCGTATCCGGCTGCACGGCCTGCGGCCTCTGCGACTCGCGGACCAATACCGTGTTCGGCGTGGGTGACCAGCAGGCCGAATGGATGCTCGTGGGCGAAGCGCCGGGTGAGAACGAGGATCTGCAGGGCGAGCCGTTCGTCGGCCAGGCCGGCAAGCTGCTCGATAACATGCTGGCCGCGCTGGACCTGGCACGCGGGCGCAATGTCTACATCGCCAACGTGCTCAAATGCCGTCCGCCGGGCAATCGCAATCCCGAGCCGGATGAAGTGGCGCAGTGCGAACCCTATTTGAAGCGCCAGATCGCGCTGATCAAGCCGAAGGTCATCGTGGTGCTGGGCCGGTTCGCGGCGCAGTCTCTGCTGCGTTCGACCACGCCGATCGGCAAGTTGCGCGGCACCGTGCACAGCTACGAGGGAATTCCCGTGGTGGTGACTTACCATCCGGCGTACCTGTTGCGTACGCTGACCGACAAGGCGCGGGCCTGGGAAGACCTGTGCCTGGCACGCGAGGTACATGATCGTGCGGGAGCTCAAGCCTGATCTCGCGCAGTTGACGCCGCCGGGCGGCTGTACGCCGGCCGGCGCGGACGCTTTGCCGCTCTGGTGCCGTGCCGCTTCGCAGCGGGCGCGCGACCTGGCGTGGTGTTCGCTATCCCCCGCGCTGCTTTCCCGGCTTCCCGATGCTTATCTGGACGGGCCGGCACGTCTGGCGCGATGGCCGGCAGGTACGCAGGCCGCCTGGCAGGCATGGCTGTCCCGGGCCGATCCGGCCGGGCTGCCCGAAACGATTGCCGAACTCAGCGGGCATCCCGATCCGTCCGGCAGCCGCAGCCTGCGGCTGGGCCGCCACGCCGAGAGACTGCTCCACTTCGCGCTTCAGCATATGCAGGGGGTCGACCTGCTGGCCGCCAACGTGCCCATCCGGCGTGCGAACGGTCATGGCATCCAGACGCTGGGTGAACTCGACGTGGTCTGGCGCGACCCGGCCGCCGCTTCCACGGTGCATTGGGAGATGGCCGCCAAGTTCTATCTGAACGTCGAAGGCGTGGCGGGCGACCGCGCGTTCGTCGGCCCCAACCTCGTAGACCGTCTGGGCGACAAGCTCGATCACATCGTGCGGCGCCAGCTACCGCTCGGCCGTACCGCCGAAGCGCAGGCCATCATGGGCCATCCGGTGGATCGCAGCGAGGTCTATCTGCTGGGCTGGCTGTTCTACCGCGAAGGCGTCGTACCGGCTGGGCTGGACACCCTGGGCATCGCGCCGGACCACCTGCACGGCTGGTGGAGCACGCTCGATAGCTGGCACGCCAGGGCATCCAGTGCGGCAAGGGCGCAGGTGCGCTGGTGCAGGCTGCCAAGGACCGACTGGCTGTCCGGTGCGCGTGTGCCCGAGAGCGCCACGGAGACGTGGGGTGAACTGCGCGCCGCGCTGGCCGAACGGTTTGCCGATCCGGTGCACGCATGGCGCCGCGAGGCCCCTGTCATGGTTTGCGAACTGGTTCAGGCGGAAGATGCGCCCGGCATCTGGCGCGAATGCTCGCGCGGCTTTGTGGTACCGGACGACTGGGAGGCGCGCGCCGCAGCGAGGGCCGCGGCGCCTTGACGGTGCGTGGCGCCTGAAGCGCCACGAGGGCGGCCTAGTGGTGTTTGTCCTCGCCGATCATCGCCAGCGAGTTGTAGACCTTGACGTTGTGCTTGTGCAGGCGCATGACCAACAGCATGGTCGCCACGATGAACAGTCCAAGCGCGACGATCACAAAGCCGATGGGCACGTTCAGCTTGATCAGCAGCGCGTACAGGCACAGCATCAGCAGCACGGAAACGTTCTCGTTGAAATTCTGCACCGCGATCGAATGGCCGGCCGACAGCAGCACATGGCCACGGTGCTGAA
Organism: Cupriavidus sp. 291-E7; assembly: GCF_057798835.1. NCBI lineage: Bacteria > Pseudomonadati > Pseudomonadota > Betaproteobacteria > Burkholderiales > Burkholderiaceae > Cupriavidus > Cupriavidus sp. 291-E7. The sequence continues at coordinate 70,200 of NZ_JBYOJV010000018.1, read as the reverse complement.
GCAGCGCATTCATCGGTACGACGAAGTAGCCCGACATGGCTCCCACGATCATCAGGAACAGGTAGGCGATAGCCATGTGCAGCGGCATGGCCATGCCCATCAGGTCGAGCGTCACGGCCGGCATGGTGTCCTTGGTATAGAACGCCATCAGGATCACAGTGGCACCCATCGCCACGCCGAACGGCAGCACGGAAAGTGACCGGCGCAGCGGGATGCGCGCCGCGGCCATGATGGCGCCCACCGCCACCCCAACGGCCACCACGGCCTGGAGCAGCGCGCCCTGCGACAGATTCAGCCCGAGTGACTTCTCCGCCCACTTCAGCACGATGAACTGCAGCGTGGCGCCCACGCCCCAGAACAGCGTCGTCACGGCCAGCGAAATCTGGCCGAGCTTGTCGCGCCACAGTGCGATGAAGCAGTCGCCAAATTCGGCAATCAGCTTGACCGGGTTCTTTTCCTGCTGGGGATAGCGCGCGCCAGTGTCCGGAATGAACAAGTTGAAGATCGCGGCGATGAAATAGAACAGCATGATCACCACCATCGCCGCTTCGGCGGGGGTGTTGATGCCGGTGTCGACATAGGGCAGGTCGAAGCGCAACAGAATCGTCGACAGGTGTACCGAGATCAGCGCGCCGCCCACCACGGTGCCCAGGATGATCGAGCCGACGGTCAGGCCTTCGATCCAGCCATTGGCCATGACCAGTTTTTCCGGGGGCAGCAGTTCGGTGAGGATGCCGTACTTGGCCGGCGAATAGGCCGCCGCGCCAAAGCCGACCACGCCGTAGGCAAGCAGCGGGTGCAGCCCGAACATCATGATGGCGCAGCCAACGATCTTGATGGCATTGGTGATCAGCATCACCTTGCCCTTGGGCATCGAATCGGCGAAGGCGCCGACGAATGCCGCCAGCACCACATAGGACAACACGAAGAACAGCTTGAGCAGCGGAGTCATCCACTGCGGGGAATGCAATTCGGTCAGAAGGGCAATGGCCGCGATGAGCAGGGCATTGTCGGCCAGCGACGAAAAAAACTGCGCGGCCATGATCGTGTAGAAACCCTTCTTCATACCTTGGACTTTGTCTCCATCGCGGGCGTCCATCTGGACGGGCAAAAGTGCGCCGGCCGGAAGTGCCGTCGCTTGCAGGGAACCTGTTGCGCCTGCCGTGTCAAAGTGGGGCGGCGACGTTACTTTCGCGCGCCTGGCGGCTTGCCTGACCGTCATTGACATATTGCTTCTCTTTTAAAACATGGCCGTAGCGTCCGGCTTTATATCACGAATCCGCGACATTTCCGTACACCGGCGGACGCGCATTGGACAGTACATGCCCGGATGGATTCCCGGAACCGACCCCAGGATGTGGTCAAATATCGCCTGCGCGAGGGTGGCCTGGAGCGCCCGTGCAGGCGGATCCACGCCGGATGCCTGCTACCGCACAGTGTGTGCCACCTAAACGCCCGAATCCAGTGGGCTGTCGACCGGGTCTTCCCGAATCCGGTGCATGACAGCGTGCGTCAGCCCACATAAGTTGTCATAGCCATGCCAAGACCCATTCATGCAGTGATCCACCAGCCCGCGCTGGCCAACAACCTGGAAGTGGTACGCCGTTACGCCCCGACCGCCAATGTCTGGGCGGTCGTCAAGGCGAATGCCTACGGTCACGGCATCCGCCGCGCCTTTGCCGGCCTGAAGGCCACCGACGGCTTTGGCCTGCTGGACCTCAACGAGGCCGTGCTGGTGCGCGAACTGGGCTGGCAGGGGCCGATCCTGCTCCTGGAGGGATTCTTCCAGCCGCAGGATGTTCCCCTGATCGAGCAATACCGCCTGACCACGGCCGTCCACTGCGAGGAGCAGCTGCGCATGCTGGAGCTGGCCCGGCCCAAAGGCCCGCTGGCCGTCCAGCTCAAGCTCAATACCGGCATGAACCGGCTGGGATTCCGCCCCGCGCAGTATCGCGCGGCCTGGGAACGGGCCAGGACCATGTCGTTCGTGGGCAGCATCGCGCATATGACGCATTTTTCCGATGCCGACAGCCCGCGCGGTATCGCTCACCAGATCGAGGCGTTCGATGCGGCCACGGCCAACCTGCCGGGGGAGGCCAGCCTGTCCAACTCGGCGGCCGTGCTGTGGCACCCGTCGGCCCATCGCAACTGGGTACGGCCGGGTGTGATCCTGTATGGCGCCTCGCCAACGGGCCTGACCGCCGATATCGCGGATACCGGCCTGCAGCCGGCGATGTCCCTGCATAGCGAGCTGATCGGCGTCCAGGACCTGCAGCCCGGCGACACCGTCGGCTATGGCTCGATGTTCACGGCCGACCGCGCGATGCGCATCGGCGTGGTGGCTTGCGGCTATGCGGACGGCTACCCGCGCCATGCGGCGGGTTGGGGCGACAAGCGCGCCCCGGTGCTGGTCGACGGTGTGCGCACCGAACTCGTGGGCCGTGTGTCGATGGACATGATCTGCGTGGACCTGACCCCATGCCCCAAGGCCAAGGTCGGCTCGCCGGTGACCCTGTGGGGCCACGGATTGCCGATCGACGATGTGGCCGCCGCCAGCGGTACGGTCGGCTATGAACTCATGTGCGCGCTGGCGCCGCGCGTGCCGACCACCGTCGCCACGCTGACCACCGCCGATACCGCAGCCTGATGGCAAAAACCAAGACCGTCTATACCTGCACGGAATGCGGTGGCACCGCACCGCGCTGGGCGGGTCAGTGCCCGCAGTGCAACGCCTGGAACACGCTCGTCGAGACCGTGGCCGATTCCGGCTCGTCGGCCGCGCGGCGTTTCCAGCCGTTGGCGGCGTCGGCCGTGGTCCGCAAGCTGAGCGAGATCGAGGCGGCCGATGTGCCGCGCTTTACCACCGGCATCGATGAATTCGATCGCGTGCTCGGTGGCGGCCTGGTCGCGGGCGGGGTGGTGCTGATCGGTGGCGACCCCGGCATCGGCAAATCCACGCTGTTGCTGCAGACGCTGGCGAACCTCTCGGCCAACCGGCGCGTCCTCTATGTCAGCGGCGAGGAGTCGGGCGCCCAGATCGCGCTGCGTGCCAATCGTCTTGGGGTGGAAGCGGCCACGCTGGGCCTGCTGCCCGAGATCCAGCTGGAAAAGATCCAGGCCGCGCTGGAAGTGGACAAGCCCGAAGTGGCGGTCATCGATTCGATCCAGACGCTGTATTCGGAAGCCCTGACTTCGGCCCCCGGTTCCGTGGCCCAGGTGCGCGAATGCGCGGCGCAGTTGACGCGGATCGCCAAGAGCAGCGGCATCACGATCATCCTGGTTGGCCACGTGACGAAGGAAGGCAGCCTTGCGGGGCCGCGCGTGCTGGAGCACATCGTGGATACGGTGCTGTATTTCGAGGGCGATACCCATTCGTCGCACCGGCTGATCCGGGCTTTCAAGAACCGCTTTGGTGCCGTCAACGAGCTGGGTGTGTTCGCGATGACCGAGCGGGGTCTGCGCGGCATCAGCAATCCGTCGGCGCTGTTCCTGTCCCAGCACGAAGAGCAGGTGGCTGGCTCGTGCGTACTGGTGACCCAGGAGGGCACGCGCCCGCTGCTGGTGGAGGTGCAGGCGCTGGTCGATACGGCCAATGTCCCGAATCCACGCCGGCTGGCCGTGGGCCTGGAGCAGAACCGGCTGGCGATGCTGCTGGCCGTGCTGCACCGTCATGCGGGCATTGCCTGCTTCGACCAGGACGTGTTCCTGAACGCAGTGGGCGGGGTCAAGATCACCGAACCTGCCGCCGATCTGGCCGTGCTGTTGTCGATCCATTCGTCGATGCGCAACAAGCCGTTGCCGCGTGGGCTGGTGGTATTTGGCGAAGTGGGCCTGGCCGGCGAGATCCGTCCGAGCCCGCGCGGGCAGGAGCGGCTCAAGGAAGCTGCCAAGCTCGGCTTCACGAAGGCCGTGATTCCGAAAGCGAACGCGCCGAAGCAGCAGATCGACGGGCTGGAAGTCATCGCGGTGGACCGCCTGGAACAGGCGATCGACCGCGTGCGGTATCTGGACTGAAGCCATGACCGACGCTGCCCTGAATCCGGAGGACGCGGCGTCGGGATCGACGGCCCGTGGCAAACGTTCGCAGGCCGCCTACCAGACGCTGCGCGACGACATCTTTGCGTTCCGGCTGCTGCCCGGTGACCGATTTACCGAAAACGATGTCGCCGAACGGCTGGGCATCTCGCGCACGCCCGTGCGCGAGGCGCTGCAACGCTTGCAGGGCGATGGCCTGGTGCGTGGCTACTACCGCAATGGCTGGGAAGTGGTGCCGCTGGACCTGGGCCGTTTCGAGGCGTTGTACGAATTGCGCACGTTGCTGGAAACCCATGCCGTCACCCGGTTGTGCCAGCCCTCCCACGCGGCATGCCGTACTGCGTTGATCGCCACGCTCGACGCCACCTGGCGCGTGCCACGCGACCGGCGGCTTGCCGATGGCAATGCCGTGGCGCTGCTCGACGAGGCGTTTCACCTGGCTATCGTCGATGCGGCGGGCAACGCCGAGGCGGCCGCGGTGCATCAGCAGGTGACCGATCGCATCCGCATCATCCGCCGGCTCGACTTTGCGTTCGGCGAGCGGATCACGCTGACCTATGACGAACATGCCGCGATTCTGGCCGCATTGGCAGCGGCCGATGCCGAACAGGCAGTGGCCTTGCTGTCGACACACATCGAGGACGGCCGCGCCGAAGTCAGCCGCCTGACAATGGAGCGGCTCGAAGAGGCCCGCACCAGCTTCGTGCGACCGACCGAATCGGGTGCACCGGGGCGCCGCCGCCGGTTCGGCTGAGCCTGTCCGTTCTTGCGCGCGCGGCATGTCGCCGCGGCGTTCAATCTCCTGCTTTCCCTGTAGCCATGCGGCGTTGGCCGCCTCGCGCGCGCGTTCGGCGCTCGTAGGGTTGGCTATGGCATGGCTATTGCGACTGTCCCACGCAGGAAATTTATGTATACATAAATCGCGGGGCAGTCGTGACGTTTCACTTGAATCCGATCCGGGGCAGCCGGGGCATGGCCGTGGCGCCGCACGCGCTGGCATCGCAGAGCGCGCTTGCCGTGCTGCGCGAAGGCGGCAATGCCGTCGAGGCGATGGTTGCGGCAGCGGCCACGATCGCCGTGGTCTATCCGCATATGAACAGTCTCGGTGGCGACAGTTTCTGGCTGATCGGCCGACCGGGCGAGGCGCCGCGTGCGCTGGATGCCTGTGGCGCAGCCGCGGGAGCGGCGACCATTGCGCGCTACCGCGAGGCCGGCTTTGCCGCGATTCCCACGCGCGGCGGTATGGCGGCGAATACGGTGGCCGGCACCGTGTCAGGCTGGCAGGCGGCACTCGACTGGCAGCGCGACGCGCTGGGCGGGCGCCTGCCGCTGGCGCGGCTGCTGGCCGATGCCATCGATCATGCGCGCGACGGCGTGCCGGTTACCGATAGCCAGTCGGCGTGCGTCGCCGCCAAGGCCGGCGAATTGCAGGAAATTCCCGGGTTTGCGGAAACCTTTCTGGTCAACGGCGCGGCGCCCGCGCCAGGTAGCCGTTTCCGCCAGCCGCGCCTGGCCGCCACGCTCGAACAACTGGCGCGCGCAGGGTTGGGCGACTTCTATCAGGGGGATCTGGCCAGGCTGCTGGCCAGGGAACTGCAGCAGGTCGGCAGCCCGTTGACGGCTGCCGACCTGCACGCGCACCGCGCCACCTGGAAGGCGCCTCTGGCGCTGGCCCATTCGCACGGTACGGTCTACAACATGCCGCCCCCCACGCAGGGGCTGGTGTCGTTGCTGATCCTCGGGCAGCTCGACCGTATTCTCACGCCGGACATGGACCCGCTCGGCGCGGCTTTCGTCCATGCCTGCGTGGAGTCGACCAAGCAGGCGTTCCACGTGCGCGACCGGCATATCACGGATCCCGCCTATATGGAGATCGATCCGCGAGACCTGCTGGCGCCGCCGTGGCTGGACGCCGCCGCCGCGCGCATTCGCGCTGACGGCGTGCTGCCCTGGGGGCAGGGCATGGGGCCGGCCGACACGGTGTGGATGGGCGTGGTCGACGGTGACGGTGTGGCCGTCAGTTTCATCCAGAGCATCTATCACGAGTTCGGCAGCGGCATCGTGCTGCCGCGCTCGGGCGTGAACTGGCAGAACCGTGGTTGCAGCTTCGCGCTGGACCCGGCCGCGCGCAACCCGCTGATGCCGGGCCGCAAGCCGTTCCACACGCTGAACCCGGCAATGGCCAGGCTCAACGATGGCCGCACGCTGGTCTACGGAAACATGGGCGGCGACGGCCAGCCGCAATCGCAGGCGGCCGTGTTCTCGCGCATCGTCCATTTCGGCATGAACCCGCAGGCGGCCATCGACGCGCCGCGTTGGCTGCTGGGGCGCACCTGGGGCCAGACCAGCGACACGTTGAAGCTCGAAGCGCGCTTTCCGTCGGCGGTGGGGCCCGCGTTGCAGGCCCTGGGCCACGAGGTGGAGGTGCTGCGCCCCTATGACGAAGCGATGGGCCACGCGGGCGCCATCGTGCTGCAACCGGACGGCCTGTACCAGGGCGGCAGCGATCCGCGCAGCGATGGGGCGGTGGCTGCGTGGTAAGGCGGCCGGATTTCCGGCACCAGATTCCAACAAGGCGTGGCGCAGCACGGCCACGCGTCTCTCTCGAAGTCTGTCTGAAGGAGTGGTTCGATGCGTACCGTTGCTGATAACGCGGCTCTGGGTTTGCCGCATGCCGTGCCGCTGGCGCGCACGCGCTGGCTGCAGTTGGCGCTGGGACTTGTCTGCATGATGGCAATTTCCAGTCCGCAGTATGTCTGGACGCTGTTCACCAAGCCGCTGTCCGCCAAGCTTGGCGTGCCGCTATCCGAACTGCAGGTCACGTTCTCGCTGCTGATCGTGCTGCAGACGTTCTTTTCGCCGTTTCAGGGGGCGATGATCGAGCGGTTCGGCCCGCGTCGCCTGATCGCGCTCGGCACGGTGCTGTCGGGCCTGTCGTGGGTGCTGGCCGCGTCGGCGCAGAGCGTGAGCATGCTGTACCTGACCTACGGCGTGGTGGGCGGGCTTGGCACGGGCATCGTCTACGTTGGCGTGGTGGGGCAGATGGTGCGCTGGTTTCCCGACCGACGCGGCTTTGCCGTGGGCATGGTCGCGGCCGGCTACGGCATGGGCGCCATCCTGACCACGTTCCCGATTGCGGCCGCGCTGGCGGGCAAGGGGCTGGAGTCGACGTTGTGGCAGTTCGGCCTGATCTTCGCGGTGATCGGATTCCTGGCGTCGCAGGGCCTGCGGGCGCCGGCCGACGGCGAGCAACTGGCGGTGCGGCCCGCCTACACGCCGTCGAATGTGGCCGACGTGCCGACCCGCAAGATGCTCAGGACGCCGCTGTTCTGGCTGCTGTTCGCAATGATGACGATGATGTCGACGTCGGGCCTGATGGTCACGTCGCAGATGGCCGCGTTCGCCAAGGATTTCGGGGTGTCCAACGCCGTGGTGTTCGGCATGGCCGCGCTGCCGCTGGCGCTGACCATCGACCGTCTGACCAACGGCCTGACACGTCCGATGTTCGGCTGGATATCGGACCGCTGGGGTCGTGAAAACACGATGTGTTTCGCATTTGCGCTGGAAGCGGTGGCAATGACGCTGTGGCTGCTTACGCGCGAGAACGCGGTGTTGTTCGTGCTGCTGTCCGGCGTGGTGTTTCTGGGCTGGGGCGAGATCTTCTCGCTGTTTCCGTCGACGCTGACCGATACGTTCGGGACGAAATTCGCCACCACCAACTACGGCTGGCTTTATATCTCGCAAGGCATCGGTTCGATCTTCGGCGGGCCGCTCGCGGCGCTGATGCACGAACGGATGGGTAGCTGGATGCCGGTCTTCGGCGTGGCCATCACGCTCGACATCGTGACGGCGGTGCTGGCCATTGCGGTGCTGAAGCCCTGGCGCAAGCGGTTTCTGGGCGGGCCGGCGGCAGGCTGACCAGCCGGGCGCGCGCGGATGCGTCAATCCGCCACACCGCCCGGTGCGGCGGATTGCCTGGCCACCACGGTGCCGGATCCGAAAATGGGTAATAATTCGCGTCGAAGCAATTCTTGCCCTCGACATCCATGCAAGCCAATTCCCGCGCCTACTTCCTGCTGATCGCCATCGTCTCGTTTGCGATGCTCGGTGCCGCACTCTACATGCAGTACGTGGAGGGCTATCAGCCGTGCCCGCTCTGCATCATGCAACGTTTCGCATTCGTGGGCATCGGCATCTTCTCGCTGCTGGCCGCAATGGCGCAGAACACGCGCACGCTGTGGCAGGGGCTGGGCATGCTGTCCGGCGTCGCCGGTATCGCCGTGGCCGGTTATCACGTGTCGCTGCTGCTGAATCCGAAGGCATCGTGCGGTATCGACCCGCTGGAAAACTGGGTCAACGCGCTGCCCACCGCCAAGCTGCTGCCGCAGGTGTTCTACTCGGACGGCCTCTGCACCGCGCCGCTGCCGCCGTTGTTCGGACTGTCGATTCCGGCGTGGTCGCTGATCTGGCTCGTGATTCTGACGCTGACGCTCGCGGTTGGCCTGATTCGCCGCGAGAAGAACTTCCGCTAAACGCAGTTTCCTTCCGGGTTTTTCCCCTCTCCCATTACGTGCGAGAGGGGGCAGGCCCCGGCAGTTTGCCCTGCCTCAGGCGATCTGCTCGATCTGCTCCTGCAATTCCAGCCAGCGTTCCTCAAGCTGGTCCAGCTCGCCGGTGACCTCGCCCTGGCGCTTCAGCATTTCCATCAGCTTTGCCTTGTTGGCATCCTCATAGCTTGAGGATTCGGCCATGAAGGCGTCGATGACTGTCTTGTCGGCCTGCAGCACCGACATGCGCTTTTCCACCTTTTCCAGTTCCTTCGTCAGCGGCTTGCGCAGCACCGACAGTCGCTGCCGTTCGTCGGCCTCGGCGCGGCGCTGGTCCTTGCGGTTGACCGCCGGCGAGGCGTCGGCCGCGTGGGCGGCGGTGGCTGCGTTGCGCTTGGCCGCGGCCTGTTGCAGCAGCCAGTCACGATAGTCGTCGAGATCGCCGTCAAACGGCTTGATGGTGCCATCGGCCACCAGCATGAACTGGTCGGACGTGGCGCGCAGCAGGTGCCGGTCGTGCGATACCAGGATCAGCGTGCCCTCGAACTGGGCCAGGGCCATTGTCAGTGCTTCGCGCGTGTCCAGGTCCAGGTGGTTGGTCGGCTCATCGAGCAGCAGCAGGTTCGGCTTTTGCCAGACGATCAGCGACAGTGCCAGCCGTGCCTTCTCGCCGCCCGAAAACGGTTCGATCGGTGACGTGGCCATGTCCCCGCGGAAGTTGAAACTGCCCAGGAAGTCGCGCAACTCCTGCTCGCGCACGTCGGGCGCCAGCCGCGCCAGGTGCTGGAGCGGGGAATCGTGGTCGCGCAGCGTCTCCAACTGGTGCTGGGCGAAGTAGCCGATGACCAGGCCCTTGCCCAGCCGGAGCGTGCCGTTGAGCGGCGGCTGTGTGCCCGCCAGCGTCTTGACCAGCGTCGACTTGCCCTGGCCGTTGGCACCGAGCAAGCCGATGCGCTGGCCGTTCTGGATCGACAGCATGAGTTTGTGCAGGATCGTCACGGGCGGATCGGCCTCGCCGTAGCCGCAGTCCACGCCGTCCAGCACCATCATCGGATTGGGCGCCGAGTCGGGTTCCCGGAATTCGAAGGCAAAGCCGGCCGCCACGTGCACCGGCGCCAGCCGCTCCATCTTTTCCAGCGCCTTGACGCGGCTCTGTGCCTGGCGCGCCTTGGTGGCCTTGGCCTTGAAGCGCGTGATGAACGACTCCAGATGCGCGATTTCCTTCTGCTGGCGCGAGTAGGCCGCCTGCTGCTGGGCCATCTGCTGCAGCCGCATGGTCTCGAACTGCGTGTAGTTGCCGCCGTAGCGCTTGAGCTGCTGATTCTCGATATGGACCGTGACAGTGCAGATCGCATCGAGAAATTCGCGGTCGTGCGAGATCATCACGAGCGTGCCCGGATAGCGGGCCAGCCAGTCTTCAAGCCAGACGATGGCGTCCAGGTCCAGGTGGTTGGTCGGTTCGTCGAGCAGCAGCAGGTCGGATGGGCACATCAGTGCCTGCGCCAGGTTCAGGCGCATGCGCCAGCCGCCCGAGAACGACGTCACCGGCTGCGACACCTGCGGCAGCGTGAAGCCCAGCCCCAGCAGCAGCGCCTCGGCGCGGGCCGCGGCGGTGTAACCATCGGCATCGGCATAGGCCGCATGCGCCTCGGCTTCGGCCGAACCGTCGCCGCTGGCCTGCGACGAGGCAATGCGCGACTCGATCGCGCGCAGCCGCGTATCGCCGTCGATCACGTAGTCGACGGCCGTGCGGTCGACGGCAGGTGTTTCCTGCGCCACATGGGCGATGCGCCATTGCGTCGGCACGAACAGGTCGCCGCCATCGGTGTGCAGTTCGCCGCGCAGCATCGAGAACAGCGTGGATTTGCCGCTGCCGTTGGCGCCGACAAGGCCCACGCGCTCGCCCGGGTTGAGCGTCACGCTGGTGTGGTCGAACAGCACCTTGGTGCCGCGCTGGAGGACAAGCTGGTCGATTCGTATCACGAGAAGGCTTTGAGGCAGGAATACCGTTCTTTCGGCAGGCCGGCATTGTAGCGCGCCAAGGCCCGCCGACAGCCGCCAGGCCATGCATGCCGCGCTGCCGGCTTTCAGCCCCCTTGCATGTTCGCTTCCATGTATTGAGGGATTTCCCGTAGACCGTCACTTTGAGTATCGCGGGCACGGCATTTGCGTGTAAATTTATTTACATTGAGTGCTGCACTGCGAAAGTGCCTTTTCATCGCCGATTTACTAGAACGGTATCGAAATGGTGCAGCGGCAGCCCGTCCAACTCCTCACACGTCCTGATATGCCCGTCGGCCAGACGATTTCCGAACGCATCGCTCGCGCCTTGCCCACACTGACGCCCGCGCATCAGCGCATGGCGAGCTACGTGCTGGACAACCTGTTCCGCGCGGCCACGATGCGGATCGACGAATTCGCCACGGCCGTGGACGTATCGGTGGCCACGGCCAACCGCTTTGCCAAGGCGCTGGGCTTTGAGGGATATCCGCAATTCCGTGCGGAGCTGGTGCGCGGGTTCGAAGCCACGTTGGCGCCGGTGGAGCGCCTGCGCGACGAACTGGCGCGCCCGAGCACGGTGGCCGAAGTGTTCGCCGCCTCGCTGGAGGACGGCGCCCGCAACCTGGAATCCACGCGCCGCAATCTCGATCCCGAATCGATCGAGCGCGCGGTGGACGCGATCCTGGAATCCGAGCGCGTCTATGTGATGGGTTTTGGCGCCAGCGGTTTCCTGGCCGGGCTGTTGCAGCACGGGCTGGAGATGCACTGCCGCATGGTGACATCGGTGTCCACCGTGGGCGGCGCATCGCACGCGGCGCGCCAGCTGTTCAAGCTCCAGCCGCAAGACCTGGTGGTGGCGATTGCGTTCCCGCGCTATGTGACCGATTCGATGGTGCTGGCCGAGCGCGTGAAAGCGCATGGCGGGCGGCTGCTGGCGCTGACCGACGGACCCACGTCGCCGCTGGCGCCGCTGGCCGATATCGCGCTGTATGCCAACGCCGGCAATCGTCTGTCCGCCAACTCGGACGCCACGGTGCTGGCACTGATCGAAGCGCTTTGCGGCGCCGTGGCGTACCGTTCGGCGCGCTCGGTGAAGGCTGCCGCCCAGATGACCGAATTCCTGCTGCCGTGGCTCTACGGCGCGCCCGGTGCGCGCGATGGCCGCGCCGCATCGAAATCCTCTGACTGAAGTAAGAGAAGGGAAGTAGAAGGACCTATGCCTCAAGCTGTTATCGCTATCCACGGCGGCGCCGGCACGATTACCCGTGCGGCGATGGACGCCAACCGCGAACGCGAGTACACCGCCGCGCTGGAACAGGTGCTGCTGGCTGGCCAGCGCGTGCTGGCCGAAGGCGGCAGCGCGCTCGACGCCGTGACCGAAGCGGTGCGCCTGCTCGAAGAATGCCCGCTGTTCAATGCCGGCAAGGGTGCGGTGCTGACGCATGCCGGTACCTACGAACTCGATGCCTCGGTCATGGACGGCGCCACGCTGAATGCCGGTGCCGTGGCGTGCGTCAAGCGCCTGCGCAATCCGGTGCTGGCCGCGCGCGCGGTGCTGGAACATAGCGAGCACGTGCTGTTTGCCGGGGAAGGCGCGGAAGCGTTTGCCGAAGCGCAAGGGCTGGAGCTGGTCGCGCCCGACTACTACTTCACGCAGGCGCGCTACGACCAGTGGCAACGCGCGAAGAGCGTGGCCGGCATGGCGCTGCTGGACCACGACGCCGCCACGCTGGCCGCTAAGGCTGCGCAAGCCGATCCGCTCGATGCGGACAAGAAGTTCGGCACGGTTGGCGCCGTGGCTTGCGATGCCAACGGCAACCTGGCCGCGGCGACGTCCACCGGTGGCGTCACGAACAAGCAGGTGGGCCGCGTCGGCGACACGCCCGTGCTGGGCGCCGGCTGCTATGCCGACGACGTAGCCGCTGTGTCGGCCACGGGCACCGGCGAGATGTTCATCCGTACTGCCGCCGCGTTCGATGTTTCGGCGCAGATGCGCTACGCGGGCCTGACGCTCGAAGAATCGGCGCGCCGCGTGGTCATGGAAAAGCTGCCCGCAATTCACGGCCGGGGCGGCCTGATCGCGGTCGATCGCGCGGGCAACGTGACGTTGCCATTCAACACCGAAGGCATGTATCGCGGCGTGGCCCGCGTCGGCGAACCGGTCAACGTCTGGATCTACGGCTGATATGGCGAATACTGTTTCAAAGTCAAAGCAAGAGGCTTCGCGGCAAGGCATCGTGCTGCCACCGGAGCGGGTGGTGGCGGTTGATAACCTGACCGTGCGCTTTGCCACGTCGGAACGTACCGTCGAGGCGGTGCGCAACCTGTCCTTCCACGTGGACCGTGGCGAAACGCTGGCCGTGGTGGGCGAATCGGGTTCCGGCAAGTCGGTCACGTCGCTGGCGCTGATGCGCCTGGTGGAACATGGCGGTGGCAAGATCGCCAACGGCGGCATGCTGCTGCGCCGCCGTTCCGGCGAAGTGATGGACCTGGTCAATTCCACGGAGTCGACACTGCGCACCGTGCGCGGCGCGGACGTGGCGATGATCTTCCAGGAGCCGATGACGTCGCTGAACCCGGTGTTCCCGGTGGGAGAGCAGATCGCCGAATCGATCCGCCTGCACCAGGGCAAGAGCAAGTCCGCCGCACGCGCCGAAGCGCTGCGCATGCTGGAGTTGGTGCGTATTCCCGAAGCACGCCGCGTGCTGGACCGCTATCCGCACCAGTTGTCGGGCGGCATGCGCCAGCGCGTGATGATCGCAATGGCGCTGTCGTGCAAGCCGGCGCTGCTGATCGCCGACGAGCCGACCACCGCGCTGGACGTGACCATCCAGGCCGAAATCCTCCAGCTGATCCGCAACCTGCAGTCCGAAATGGACATGGGCGTGGTGTTCATCACGCACGACATGGGTGTGGTGGCCGAAGTGGCGGACCGCGTGCTCGTGATGTATCGCGGCGAGAAGGTGGAAGAGGGCACGTCCGACGACGTGTTCCATGCCCCGGCGCATCCGTACACCCGTGCGCTGCTGTCGGCGGTGCCCAAGCTTGGCGCGATGTCGGGCACGGATCTGCCCGCGCGTTTTCCGCTGGTGCAGATGAACGATGCCGCCGCGGCGGTCAAGGAACTGCCGCAGGACACCGTGCCGGCCGGCGCCGCGCCAATCCTGCGCGTGCGCGATCTGGTGACGCGCTTCGACGTGCCGGGCGGCCTGTTCGGCAAGGTGACGCGCCGCGTGCACGCGGTGGAGCAGGTCAGCTTCGACCTCTATCCCGGTGAAACGCTGGCACTGGTGGGTGAGTCCGGTTGCGGCAAATCCACGACGGGCCGTTCGCTGCTGCGCCTGGTCGATGCACAGAGTGGCACGATCGAGTTCGCGGGCCAGAACATCAGCAAGATGCAGGGCCCGGCGCTGCAGGCGCTGCGCCGCAATATCCAGTTCATCTTCCAGGACCCGTTCGCATCGCTCGATCCGCGCGTGCCGGTCGGGTACTCGATCATGGAGCCGCTGCTGGTGCACAAGGTGGCCAGCGGCAAGGAGGCCGAGGCCCGCGTGGCCTGGCTGCTGGAGAAGGTGGGTCTGACGGCGGCGCACGCATCGCGCTATCCGCACGAATTCTCGGGCGGCCAGCGCCAGCGCATCTGCATTGCGCGCGCGCTGGCTCTGAACCCGAAGGTGGTGGTGGCCGACGAGTCGGTGTCGGCGCTGGACGTGTCGATCCAGGCCCAGATCGTCAACCTGATGCTCGACCTGCAACGCGAGCTTGGGGTGGCCTTCCTGTTCATCTCGCACGACATGGCCGTGGTGGAGCGCGTGAGCCATCGCGTGGCGGTGATGTACCTGGGGCAGATCGTCGAGATCGGCCCGCGCCGTGCCATCTTCGAGAATCCGCAGCACCCGTACACCAAGAAGCTGATGTCGGCGGTACCCATTGCGGACCCCGCACGCCGTCACATGAAACGCGAGCCGCTCAACGATGAGATCCCTAGCCCGATCCGGGCCGTGGGCGATGAACCGGTGGTACAGCCACTGGTGGCGGTTGCCGGAAGCGGCGCGCATGGTCACTTCGTGGCGCGGCACGCCGTTGGCGGCGCCTACTGATTGTCGATGGATTCCGTAGTACCGAAGTCGCTGTAATTCCTGTATTCCCTGTATTCCCTGTATTGCCTATTCCCGATAGAGGAGAAGAGATGTCCAAGGTTACTTTCCGGCTGATGGCCGGTGCTGCCGCAGTCGGCGCAGTGGGTATGCTGGCGGCCGCGCCGGCGTTTGCCGCCAAGGATGCGGTCATGGCCGTGTACTCGACGTTCACCACGCTCGATCCGTACGATGCCAACGATACGCTGTCGCAGGCCGCCACCAAGTCGTTCTACCAGGGCCTGTTCGGCTTCGACAAGGACCTGAAGCTGGTCAACGTGCTGGCCGAAAGCTATGACGTGAGCAAGGACGGCCTGGTCTACACGTTCAAGCTCAAGAAGAACATCAAGTTCCACGACGGCACCACGTTCGACGCCACGGCCGTCAAGGCCAACCTGGACCGCGTGACCGATCCGGCCAACAAGCTCAAGCGCTACACGCTGTTCAACCGCGTGGCCAAGACCGAGGTGGTTGATCAATACACCGCGCGCGTGACGCTCAAGGAGCAGTTCTCGCCGTTCATCAACGTGCTGGCCCATCCGTCGGCCGTGATGATCAGCCCGACCGCGCTGAAGAAGTACGGCAAGGAAATCGCTTTCCATCCGGTGGGTACGGGTCCGTTCGAGTTCGTCGAGTGGAAGCAGACCGACTACCTGAAGGGCAAGAAGTTTGCCGGTTACTGGAAGACCGGCTACCCGAAGATCGACACGATCACGTGGAAGCCGGTGGTGGACAACAACACGCGCTCGGCCGTGATGCAGACGGGTGAGGCTGACTTCGCGTTCAGCATTCCGTTCGAACAGGCTGCCGTGCTGAAGGCCAGCCCGAAGGTGGACCTGATCGACTCGCCGTCGATCATCCAGCGCTACCTGTCGTTCAACACGATGGTCAAGCCGTTCAACGACCCGAAGGTCCGCCAGGCAATCAACTACGCGATCAACAAGGAAGCACTGGCCAAGGTGGCATTCGCCGGCCATGCCATTCCGGCTGAAGGCGTGGTGCCCCACGGCGTGGATTACGCCGAGAAGCTGGGCCCGTGGCCGTACAACCCGGCCAAGGCACGCGAGCTGCTGAAGGAAGCCGGCTACCCGAACGGTTTCGAGACCACGCTGTGGTCCGCCTATAACCACACCACCGCGCAGAAGGTGATCCAGTTCGTGCAGCAGCAGCTGCAGCAGGTGGGCATCAAGGCCCAGGTGCAGGCACTGGAAGCCGGCCAGCGCGTGGAGCGTGTGGAATCGGTGCAGAAGCCTGAAGACGCTGGCGTGCGCATCTACTACGTGGGCTGGTCGTCGTCGACCGGTGAATCGGACTGGGCGCTGCGTCCGCTGCTGGCATCGGAATCGATGCCGCCGAAGCTGCTGAACACGGCGTACTACAAGAACGACCAGGTGGACGCTGATATCGCCGGCGCACTGCGCACGACGGACCGTGCCGAGAAGGCCAAGCTGTACAAGGACGCTCAGGAACGTATCTGGAAGGATGCCCCGTGGGCCTTCCTGGTGACCGAGAAGATCCTGTTCGCCCGTTCGAAGCGCCTGACCGGTGCCTATGTGATGCCCGATGGCTCGTTCAACTTCGACGAGATCGACATCAAGCAATAAATAAACCGAATCCATTTCGGTGGTGTTCCCCTTTCCCGCATGACGGGAGACGGACCGGGGGAGAAGGGTGGCGGCTCGGTTTCCGGCAAGTCGTGGTCTGAGTCTCAATGCCTTTTTCCTCCAACCCCTCTCCAGTACACGGGGGAGGGGAGCAGTGCAGTGGCAGTAGAAGCGAAGTGGTAGCAGTCGCGGTATGCAGTGCTCATAACAAGCAGTACATAAATGCGGTAAGCCGTGAGGCCGTCTGCCCGTGTATGCGGGGTGAAAGGGCGGGCGGCCACCGGTCTCAAATTTCTGGTTTTCTGGTGTCAGGATGCTGAATTACTTCCTCAAACGATTTCTGGGCGTGATACCGACAATGCTGATCGTGGCAGTGTTGGTGTTTCTGTTCGTCCACCTGCTGCCCGGCGATCCGGCGCGGCTGGCCGCGGGCCCGGAAGCCGATCAGGCTACCGTCGAGCTGGTGCGCAAGGACCTTGGGCTCGACCGTCCGATGCACGAGCAGTTCGTGCGCTTTTTCACGAATGCCCTGCAGGGAGAGTTCGGTACGTCGCTGCGCAGCAAGCGCCCGGTTTCCGACGAAATCGGCGAACGCTTTCTGCCGACGCTGTACCTGACACTGACTTCGATGGTCTGGGCCGTGATCTTCGGCATGACCATCGGCATCAGCTCCGCCGTGTGGCGCAACAAGTGGCCCGACCGGCTGGGCATGACGCTGGCCGTCTCGGGCATATCGTTCCCGGCCTTTGCGCTGGGCATGCTGCTGATGGAGATTTTCTCGGTGCAACTGGGCTGGCTGCCGTCGATCGGCGCCGATAGCTGGAAGCACTACATTCTGCCGTCGCTGACGCTGGGCGCCGCCGTGGCCGCCGTGATGGCGCGCTTCACGCGTGCGTCGTTCATCGAGGTGCTGCAGGAAGATTTCGTGCGCACCGCGCGTGCCAAGGGCGTGCGCGAGACGGTGGTCGTGATCAAGCACACGCTGCGCAACGCGATGATTCCCGTGGTCACGATGATGGGGCTGCAGTTCGGCTTCCTGCTCGGTGGCTCGATTCTGGTGGAGATGGTGTTCAACTGGCCCGGCCTGGGCCGGCTGCTCGTGGATGCCGTCGAGATGCGCGACTATCCGGTGATTCAGGCGGAAGTGCTGCTGTTCTCGCTGGAGTTCATCCTGATCAATCTGGTGGTGGATCTGCTGTACACCGTGATCAACCCCACCATTCGCTACAAGTAAGGAGGCTGACATGACCGAGCTTTCCACGTCCGCCACCGCCGCCGCACAGGGTGCCGCCGCCGAGGCTGTACGCACGCCCTGGACCGAGTTCTGGCGCAAATTCCGCAAGCAGCATCTGGCGCTGGTCGCCGGGGCCTTCGTGCTGATGCTGGTGGTGATCGCGATCGTTTCGCCGCACATCGTGCCATACGATCCCGAAAACTATTTCGATTACGACGCACTGAACGCCGGCCCGTCGGCGGCCCACTGGATGGGTGTCGATTCGCTCGGCCGCGACATCTTCAGCCGCATCCTCGCGGGGACACGGATCTCGCTGGCCGCCGGTGTCTTCTCGGTGATCATCGGTGCCATCATCGGCACGCTGATGGGCCTGCTGGCTGGCTACTACGAAGGCTGGTGGGACCGCATCGTCACGCGTGTCTGCGACGTGCTGTTCGCGTTTCCGGGCATCCTGCTTGCCATCGCCATCGTGGCGATCCTGGGTAACGGCATGTTCAACGTGATCTGCGCCGTGGCCGTGTTCAGCGTGCCGGCGTTTGCGCGTCTGGTACGCGGCAATACGCTGATGCTCAAGCGCCTGACCTACGTGGAGGCCGCGCGCAGTATCGGTGCGTCCGACTGGACCATCCTGATGCGCCATATCCTGCCGGGCACCGTGTCGTCGATCGTGGTTTATTTCTCGATGCGGATCGGCACGTCGATCATCACGGCGGCCGGCCTGTCGTTCATCGGCCTTGGCGCGCAACCGCCGACGCCGGAATGGGGCGCGATGCTGAGCCAGGCGCGCGCTGACATGGTGACGGCGCCGCACGTGGCGATCTTCCCGAGCCTGGCGATCTTTCTGACCGTGCTGGCGTTCAACCTGCTCGGCGACGGCCTGCGCGACGCGCTGGACCCGAAGATCGATCGTCGCTGATTCCAGATGACCAACCCACCGATCGTCGGCCAGTCGCCGGCCGGCCCGCGTAACGCCATCACCGATGTGGCCGGCGTGACCGTCGGTCATTGCACGCTGGCGGATGGTGCCTGCCAGACAGGCGTGACCGTTATCCGGCCTCACGCGGGGAATGTCTACACCGACAAGGTGCCCGCCGCAGCCACGGTCTTCAATGGTTTCGGCAAGAGCATCGGGCTTGTGCAGGTCGATGAACTGGGCGTGCTGGAAACGCCGGTCGCGCTGACCAATACGTTCTCGGTCGGCGCGCTGGCGCAGGCGCAGATTCGCGCGGCCGTCGGCGAGAATCCCGAAATCGGCCGCAAATGGGCAACCGTCAATCCGCTGGTGTTCGAATGCAATGACGGCTACCTGAATGACATCCAGGCGATGGCCGTGCAGGCGCGGCACTATGATGCGGCGCTCGCGGCGGCCGGTCTGGACGTTGCGCAGGGTGCGGTCGGCGCGGGCCGGGGCATGTCGTCGTTCGGTGCGAAGGGCGGCATCGGCACGGCATCGCGCCTGGCTGGCGAATACACGGTCGGAGCGCTGGTGCTGTCGAACTTCGGTACACCCGAGTCGTTGATCCTGGCAGGCCGTCCGCTTGGCGCCGCGCTCGATGCCCGGCTGAAACAGGCCGCGGAGCCGGAGAAAGGCTCGATCATCATGATCGTGGCCACCGATGCTCCGCTCGACGCGCGCCAGTTGCGCCGGCTGTCGATGCGGGCGGGCACGGGCCTGGCGCGCACCGGGTCGGTCTATGGTCATGGCTCCGGCGATATCGCGCTTGCGTTTTCCACCGCGTACACGGTGCCGCATCTGGCCGATGCTCCGATGCCGGCCGTGCCGATGGTGCATGAATCGAAGCTCGATCCGTTGTTCCGTGCCGCCGCCGACAGCGTGGAGCAGGCCATCGTCCATGCCTTATGGCACGCCGAAACCGTTGCCGGCCGTGACGGCCACACCCGCCGCGCGCTGCGCGATCTGCTGCAAGACCTGCTGTAAAGCCTGAACCCATGAAGATCCTGATTTCCGCTGATATCGAGGGCGTGGCCGGTGTATTCCACGCCGAGCAGACGCGCGCCGGCAATGGCGAATACGAGCGCGCGCGCGCCTGGATGACCGCCGAGGCCAACGCCGCGGTGCAAGGCGCGTTCGCCGGTGGCGCCACCGAAGTCCTGGTCAACGATTCGCACGGCGGATTCCGCAACCTGCTGCCAGACCAGATCGACCCGCGTGCGCAACTGGTGCTGGGCAAGCCGCGCTACCTGAGCATGATGGCCGGCGTCGAGCACGAGTGCGATGGCGTGTTCATGATCGGCTACCACGGCCGCGCCCAAAGTCGCGGCGTGCTCGCGCATACGATCAATAGCGGCGCGTTTGCGCGCGTGTGGTTCAACGGCCTGGAGCTGGGCGAGGCAGGCATCTATGCGGCGCTGGCCGGCGAATTCGACGTGCCGGTGCTGATGGCCAGCGGCGACGATGTCTTCATCGCCGAAACGCAGCCGCTGATGCCTTGGGTGCGCTACGTCCAGACGAAGACGGCGGGCGGGCAGGGCAGCGGCACGACACTTTCGCCCGGCGCGGCACGCGAGGCGATAGCGAAGGCAGCGGAAGCCGTGACGCGCCAGGCCATCGCCCATCCTGAAGCGCGCTGCTTCGAACTGTCGGGTCCGGTGACCTGCCGGCTGCAGACGCAGACCACGGCGCACGCCGATCTGTTTTGCCAATGGCCGACGTTCGAGCGGGTGGACGGCGTGACGCTGTCGTTCACGGCGCCGACGGTTCAGGCCGCGGTGCGGATGCTGAACTGCTGCTCCGCGATGGCATTCATGTTGAAGTAAGGAAGGCGCGCCGCGCGGCGACCGCTGTCGCCCGCGTAGCCGGATGACCGGCTGACAATGGAACAGCGAAATGGTGGGACAATAGCGCCCGATTTCGCCATCCGTACTGTCCCATGACCCCAACCCTGCCCGGGAGCTGGATCCCCGTTCGCAAGGATTTCGTTGATCCTACCGCCACGCGCTGCCACGCGCGTAGTGTCAAGGGCGGCCGCCACCACGGCTTTCCGGAGGGGCACGCCTGGATCCTGCGCGGTCCCGATGGCCAGGAATACCCGTTTGGCCTGGAATGCGCGCGCGCCGCATTGGCGGTGCCGGGCATGCTCGACCAGGTGCCCGACTACACCGAGCGCGACGCCGTCAGGCGCGTCGATGCCGCCTTTGCCGACCTGCCGCGCCGCAAGCCCACGGCGGCCGAACTCGAACTGCAGCGCCGCAATACCGCTACGCGCTACGTCGTGCTGCGCATGGACAAGGTAGCGGGCGTGCCGCGCGTGCAACCGACCGTGCGGTTTCCCGCGCTGGAAGACCTCTACCAGCAGATCGTCGCGGGACGGCCGCTATCACACGCGCAGGTGCAGCGCGTGCTGGCGATCGAACGCAGTGCCGCCACGCCGCCCAAGCTCAAGGCGATGAACCTGCTCGATGTCTATACCGCGCATGTGAAACTGGAATGGCTCATTGCCGGGGCCAATCGGGAGGACCGCATACGTTTCCTGCGCAGCCTGCATGACTGGCTGGCCAGACATCTGGTGCTGTCCGCCGCGCAGATCGAGGCGGCAGGCATCGTCATGCATCCGCATGCGTTCCGGTCGGCCTGGCCCAAGGACGGCGAACCCGGCGAGCTGTTCTGAGCGCCGGCGCCAGCCATCGGCTGGATGGGCGTTGGGGTGGCATTCCATTGACGATTGGCGGTACATTGGCAGCACCTTCATCCGGCCCAGGCCATATCCCGCCATGCCTGCCAGTTCGCCGTCGCCCGCGTCCCGCCACTTCGCGCGCAGCTATGCCGAAGCCCGACAGAAGTTTCTCGATGCCGCGCGTGGAAGCGGCGCCACGCTGACAGAGTTCCCGCATCCCACCGCAGTCGGCCATGACGGGGAAGCGCTGGCGATGGATGTCGCATGGATCGGCGCCGCCGACGCGGCCCGCGTGCTGCTGGTGACATCGGGCACGCATGGTGCGGAGGGATTCTGCGGATCGGGTGCCCAGGTGGCCCTGCTCGCCGATACCGCGCTGCATGCCGACTGCCGTCGCGCTGGCTGGGCGCTCATGCTTGTGCACGCGGTGAATCCCTACGGGTTCTCGCACATGCGCCGCGTCAACGAAGACAACGTCGACCTGAACCGCAATTTCATGGACTTCGAGCAGCCACTGCCGGTGAACGGGGCCTATGCCGAAGTGGCGCCGCTGCTGTTGCCCGCGCAATGGCCGCCGTCCTGCGACGAGCACACGGCGCTGATGAAGACCGTGACACAGAAAGGTATGGACTGGTATCAGGCCGCGGTGACCGCCGGACAGTATCAGTACCCGGCGGGCATGTTCTTTGGCGGCCAGAAAGCCACATGGAGCAACTACACATTGCGGCGCATCCTGGCGCGTTTCGGCGCGGGGCGCGGCGTGCTGCGCTGGATCGATGTGCATACCGGCCTGGGGCCGTGGGGATACGGCGAACCCATCTACATGGGGCCGGACACGCCCACGCAGCTAGGCAAGACACGTGCGATCTGGGGCAGCGGCGTCACGTCGATCTACGATGGCTCGTCAACGTCGGCCAACCTGACCGGGCTGGCCTGGCAGGCCGTGCCGCACACACTGCCATCGATCGACTACGCGGGCATCGCGCTCGAATTCGGCACGCTGCCGCTGCCGGACGTCCTCGATGCGTTGCGCGGCGATCACTGGCTGCATTTGCATCGTGAAGCGGACGAGAATCAGCGGGCGCTGATCCGGCAAGCGATGTGGAGCGCGTTCTATGGCGACGCCGACGACTGGCGCGAAGCCGTGCTGGGGCAAGTGACGGATGCTGTTCGCAAAGCGCTGGCCACCGCCACATGACCGCTGCGTCTTGCAACGCGCTTTCAACGGCCGTGCGCCTGCGCTGAAACGTCAGGCGTCCGCGCCGCTTTCCTCGATCAGCCATTGCCGGAATGCGCGCGCCGCCGCCGGTTCGGCGCGGTCGCGCGGCCAGACCACGTAGTATCCGCCGCCCAGCGAGGCGCTGGCCTCGCAGGCGCGCACCAGCAGACCGGCCGCCAGGCACCGGTCGATCATATGGCGCCACGCCAGTACGATGCCCTGGCCCTCGATGGCCATCTGCACCAGCACCGGGTAGGTATTGGCGATGAGTTCGCGCTCGAAGCGTGTTTCCCTGAGTCCGTTGCGCGCGAACCAGGCCGGCCATGACATCCAGATCCGCTGGGCGTCTTCGAGCACCAGCAGCGATTCGCGCGGCAGCTCGGCCACCTTCAGTTGCCGGCCGTTCAGGTAGGCGGGCGCGCAGACCGGGAACACTTCCTCGTCATACAGACGCTGTGCGGCGATGCCACTGGGCGCGCCTTCACGCAGGTAATACAAGCCGACGTCGAAGTCGGTACCCGACAGCGAGGCCAGGCTGTCGTTGACCACCAGCCGCACATGGAAGTCCGGATGCCGCGCGCGAAACGCCGCCAGACGCGGCGTAAGCCACAGCACCGCCACACCGGACGAACAGGCCACGGTCAGCTCGACCTGGCCCTTGCGCTTCATCACGTCCTCGGTGGCTTCGGCGCACCTGACCAGCAGCCGCTGCACCTGCTCCGCGTACTGCTGCCCGCTCACGGTCAGCCGCAGCGCGCGAGGTTCTCGAATGAACAGTTTCTTGCCAAGAAAGCGTTCGAGCTGCGCCACCTGGCGGCTGATCGCGCTTTGGGTCAGATGGAGTTCGGCCGCTGCCTTGGTGAAGCTGCCGTGCCGCATCGCCGATTCGAAGGCGACCAGGCAAGGTAGTGGGGGGAGAGGGGTGATGCGCATTGGGGGCTTGTCATGGGCAGGTGACGATGCCAATGATAGTCGCAAGCCTTGTGCCAGAGGTGGGCGGCGGGTGAAGCGTACGGGGCGAAGTGTGGCGGGATATCGATGCGCGGGCGCTCTCCTCCCTCAGTCGGCGAGGGGGGAGAGCAGGCCGGCGCAGTCTTACGCGTTGTGAATCTTGCCCGCCTGGATCACCATCCCGATGCGCGAATCGGGGCCAGCCAGCACGCCGATATCGCTCAGCGGATCGCCATCGACGACCAGCACATCGGCAATCGCTCCGGCTTTTACCACGCCGAGTTCGCCCTCGCGCTGCAGGATTTCCGCCGCGATCGACGTGGCCGAGCGTACTGCTTCCGCATTGCCCAGCAGTTCGGCGCGAATGAGGAATTCCTCCGACTGGTACTGGTGCATTTCACCGAGCAGATCGGAGCCGAAGCCCATCGGCACGCCCGCTTCCGCGTAGATGGCCAGCGAATCGCGGCCGGCCTGGCGCACTGTTTCGATCTTGGCCACGGAGTCGGCCGGCAATCCCAGGCGCGCGCCGTCGCGGGCCAGCGCGTCGTAGGTGATCAGCGTCGGCACCACGTACGCACCGTGCTCGCGCATCACGCGCGCCGCCGCCGCATCGACGAGGTTGCCGTGTTCGATGGTCCGCACCCCGCAACGGATGGCGCGCGTAATCGCGCGGCCCGTGTAGGCGTGGGCCATCACATAGGTCTGCGCCGCTTCGGCTTCGGCCACGATGGCGCGGATTTCGTCCTCGCTGTACTGGGTGTTGCCGATCGGATCGGTGGGCGAGGCAACGCCGCCGGACGCCATGATCTTGATCTGCGTGGCGCCTTTCTGGATTTCCTCACGCACGGCCAGCCGGACGGCATCCACGCCGTCGGCGACGCGCGCGATCGCACCCGCACGGAACGCGCAGGAGCAGGGTTCCAGCGTGTCGGAGCGTGGGCGGAAGTCGCCGTGGCCTCCGGTCTGCGACAGCGCCTTGCCGGATGGGAAGATGCGCGGACCCGGAATCAGGCCCGTGGCCACCGCCTGCGAGAGGCCCCAATCCGCGCCACCCGCGTCGCGCACCGTGGTGAAGCCGCGTTCGAGCATGCCGCGCATGATCGGCATGGCACGGAACGCCACCAGCACGTTGGGCTGCACCGCGTTCAGGCCCAGGTTGGCCAGCGATGCCAGCACGTGCACATGGAGATCGATCAGGCCCGGCATCACGGTCTTGCCGGTCACGTCGATGATCCGCGCCTGTGGGGCGTGGATTGGCGACGCGCTGACTTCGGCAATGCGCTCGCCATCGATCAGGACGTCATGACGCGGCAACAGCACACCGCGCACGGGGTCAAGGACGTTACCGCCCTGGAGCAGGATCTGGGTCATCTTGGCTTACGTCTTTACTTCCGATTACTTCGATTTCAGATAGGCGGGCTCGCGCACCAGGCGCGTGCCGCGGAAGCTGATGGCGGCGGCGATCATCACATAGATGGCCGGGGCCATGCTGCTGCCCGTGGTGGCGATCAGCCACGTGATGAAGAACGAGGCAAAGCCGCCGAAGATCGTCACGGCCAGGTTGTACGCCACCGACAGGCCGGTGGACAGCACCTTGGCCGGAAACAGTTCGGCGAATGCGGCGAGGATCGGGCCGGTGTACGCGGCAATCAGCACGCCGAACACGAGCTGGAACACCAGCAGCGAGGCAAGGCCCGGCGCGTGGTTGATGTACGCGAACATCGGCCAGGCCAGCACGAAAATCAGCGCGGCCGCGCCGGACAGCAGGCCCCGGCGGCCGATGCGGTCGGCCATCATGCCGACGATCGGCGCGAACACCATGATCGCCATGCCACCCGCCATGCCGGCGACGAAGCCCGTGGATTGCGGCACCTTGAGCACCTTCACGGCGTAGGTCGGCATGTAGAACAGCAGCACGTAAGTGCAGACCGTCCACAGGATCACCATCGAGAAACTGGCGGCGGTCTGGCGCGGGTAGTCGCGCAGCACCTCGGTCAGCGGCGAATCGGTCTTGTCGGTGGCGGCCTGGAACGTCGGCGTCTCGTCGAGGTTGTGACGGATATAGAAACCAACCGGGCCGATGATCATGCCGATCAGGAACGGCAGGCGCCAGCCCCAGCTATTCAGTGCCTCGGGACTCAGCGTGGAGGTGACGAACGTGCCGACCGCGGCGCCCAGCAGCACGGCTACGCCGATGCTGGCCTGAATCCAGCTCGAATAGTAGGCGCGCTGCCGCTCCGGTGCGTATTCGGTCAGGAAGGCGGTGGCACCGCCCATCTCGCCGCCGGCTGAGAAGCCTTGCATCAGCCGCGCGATCACGATCAGCAGCGGCGCGAACACACCGATCTGGTCGTAGGTGGGAGCGATGCCGATCAGCGTGGTGCCGGCGGCCATCAGCAGGATGGTCAGCGACAGCGCTGCCTTGCGGCCCACGCGGTCCGCGTAGACGCCCAGGATGATGCCGCCCACGGGCCGCATGAAGAAGCCCACGCCGAACGTGGCCACGGCCAGCAGCAGCGAGGACAGATCATTCCCTGTGGGGAAGAACAACTTGGCGATGATCACGGCAAAGAAGCTGTACACCGTGAAGTCGAACCATTCGAGGCCGTTGCCGATCACCGTGGCGATGATGGCGCGGCGGCGTTGACTGGCCCCGATATGAGGCGCAGTCTCCGCAAAGGCGGGGGCGCTGGCTTGCATGTCTCTCTCTCTCCGGTGTTTGGCAGAACGCTGGGAAGCCCATTTCTGACAGGCTTTGGCCGATGGTAGGGGCGTCGTCCTGACCGGAGAAACGATATCTGCGCATGCGGGCATGACGCCAGCGCATGCGTGGCCTGCGCTGGCGTCGGGCTAGCCGGCGCTATTCACCCGGCTCAATGCACCGGTTACCCCATGCGCGCACAGCAATTCCAGCTGCGCGGCCACGGTTTCAACGAAGACCGGCGATTGCGCGAGGTCGCCAAAAACCGGCGCAAAGCCGGCGATGATCGCTACGCGCTGCCGCTCGCGCGTGCGGGCATCGAACAGATTTTCGGTGTCGCGTGCGGCTCGGGCCATCACTTCGGCCAGCGCCGGGGCCAGCGGGTCTTCGATCGGAAAGGCATTGCCCGTTTCATCGTAGCCACGCAGGAAGTGCAGCCACGCGGCCACGCCAAGCGCCAGCCGCGGAAACGGCTGGCCGGCCGCGATGCGGTCGCGGATCGGTGCCAACAGACGCTGCGGAATCTTCTGCGAGCCGTCCATCGCGATCTGGCGCGTGCGATGGCCCAGCGCCGGATTCGTGAAGCGCGGCAGCAGGCTGGCGCGATAGGCGTCCACGTCCAGGCCGGGAAGGGGTGGCAGCGTCGGCTGGGTCTCGCGGGCCATCGTCTCCGAAATGAATGTGTGAACGGCGGGCTGTGCGATCACGCGATCGGTGCTCGGCCAGCCGGCCAGGACGCCCATGTACGCCATCATCGACTGGCTGCCGTTGACCAGCCGGTGCTTGAGCACCTCGAACGGCCGTGCCTCGGACACGAACTGCGCGCCGCCGGCTTCCCATTTCGGACGGCCCGCCGCAAAGCGATCTTCGATCACCCATTGAAAGAACGGTTCGCCCACCACGGGCCACGCATCGTATAGGCCGAGCGCGCTGGATACATGGGCCACATCGTCGATGGTGGTCTTGGGCACGATGCGGTCGACCATCGTATTGGGGAACGTGCAGCGCGCCTGCACCCAGTCGTGCAGCGTGGGGTCGATCTCGGCGCAGAAGGCCAGCAGCACGCGGCGCAGCGTGTCGCCGTTGCTGGCCAGGTTGTCGCAGGACAGCAGCGTGACCGGACCCAGCGCGCGTTCCATGCGCCGCTGCAGCCCGCGCGCCAGATAGCCGATGGCGGTTACCGGATGCGAGACGCCGGACAGGTCTTCGATGATGTCGCGGTCGGCGCGGTTCAGCTCACCCGTGGCCGGATCGTGGCAATAGCCTTTCTCGGTGACGGTCAGGCTGATGATGTGGGTGTCCCGATGCGCGATGCGGTCGAGCACGATCTCGGGATCTTCCTCGGCCACCAGCACGTCCATCACGGCGCCGATGACCTGCAGCGATTCGGCCGTGGCGCTGCGCAGCGCCAGCGTATAGAGGCTGCCCTGCGGCTTGAGCGCGTCGCGCGTATCGGGCCGGCGCAGCGAGACGCCGATGATGCCCCAGCGCAGGCCGTCGGCGCCGGAGGCCTCGATGGCCGTCTCGGTAATCTCGGCCTGATGGCCGCGATGGAAGGCGCCGATACCCAGATGCACGATACCCGCGCGCAGGTCGTCCCGCGGGTATTTCGGACGCCGCACGGTGGCGGGCAACGCACCGAGCCGGCCGGGATGCAGACGCGGCAACTGTTCGATATCGCTCATCACGGTCTCCCTTGTCGTGCGTTGTCGTCGGTTGTCGTCGGTGGGCTTTCGCCTACCAGTGCCACAGCGTGCCATCGTGCGCCAGCCGGTTCACGGGCAGGTAGGCACGCTGGTAAGGGTACTTTGCCGCGAGCTTCTCGTCGATATCCACGCCATGCCCCGGCGCATCGCCGGGGTACATCATGCCGTCGTGGAACGTGTATGCGTGCGGAAAGACGGCATCGGTTTCCTCGGTATGGCGCATGTATTCCTGGACCCCGAAGTTCGGCACCCAGATATCGAAATGCAGCGCCGCGCCCATGCACGCCGGCGACAGGTCCGTAGCGCCGTGGCAGCCGGTGCGGACCTGATACGTCGCGGCAAAGTCGGCAATGCGGCGCAAATGGGTGATGCCGCCCGCGTGTACCACCGTGGCACGAATATAGTCGATCAGTTGCTCCTCGATCAGCGTCTTGCAATCCCAGATGCTGTTGAAAATCTCGCCCACGGCCAACGGCGTGACCGTGTGCTGGCGGATCAGGCGGAAGGCGCGCTGGTCTTCGGCGGGCGTGGCGTCCTCCATCCAGAACAGCCGGAACGGCTCCAGCGACCTGCCCAGCCGCCCGGCTTCGATCGGGGTCAGCCGGTGGTGCACGTCGTGCAGCAGGTGGATGTCCGGACCGACTGCGTCGCGCACCTTGTCGAACAGCTTCGGCGTGTGTTCGAGGTAGCGTTCGGTGCTCCAGTCATGCTCGGATGGCAGGTTGGCATCGGCAGGCTCGTAGAACAGCCGGTCGCGCGACACGCCATAGACCTTGTTCAGCCCCGGCACGCCGGACTGCGCGCGAATCGCCTTGTAACCCATTTCCTTGTAGCGCAGCACCTCTTCCACCGTATGGCCGATGTCGCTGCCGTTCGCGTGGCCGTAGACCATCACGCCGGTGCGGCTCTTGCCGCCCAGCAGTTGATAAAGCGGCAGGTTGGCGGCCTTGGCCTTGATGTCCCACAGCGCGGTGTCGACCGCGGCGATCGCGCTCATCGTCACCGGCCCGCGCCGCCAGTAGGCGCCCCGGTACAGGTATTGCCAGATGTCCTCGATCTGGTGCGCATCGCGGCCGATCAGGCACGGAATTACGTGCTCTTCGAGATAGCTGACCACGGCCAGTTCGCGGCCGTTGAGCGTGGCGTCGCCAATGCCGGTCAGCCCTTCATCGGTTTCGATCTTGAGCGTGACGAAGTTGCGCCCAGGGCAGCAGACGATGACACGCGCGTTGGTGATCTTCATGCAAGGTCTCCGGAAGTCCTGCGGATTTCACATCACGGCGCCAAGCGCCCAGGGCACGAATTCGTTCTGGCCATAGCCGTGTAGCTCGCTGCGCGTGCGGCGGCCAGACGCGGTCTCCAGCATCAGCCGGAAGATGGCGGCGCCTTTCTGCGCGATGGTCGCGTCGCCATCGAGGATGTCGCCACAGTTGATGTCGATATCCTCGGACTGGCGCTGCCAGAGCGCGTTGTTGGTCGACAGCTTCAGCGACGGCGAAGGCGCGCAGCCATAGGCCGACCCCCGGCCCGTGGTAAAGCAGATCAGATTCGCGCCGCCGGCCACCTGGCCCGTGGCGGAAACGGGGTCGTAGCCCGGCGTGTCCATGAACACTAGTCCATGCGCGCGCACCGGTTCGGCGAACTCGTAGACGTCGACGAGATTGGTCGTGCCGCTCTTGGCCACGGCGCCGAGCGATTTCTCCAGGATCGTGGTCAGGCCGCCAGCCTTGTTGCCGGCCGACGGGTTGTTGTCCATGCTTCCCGCGTTGCGTGCGGTGTAGTCCTCCCACCAGCGGATGCGTGCGATCAGGCGTTCCGCGACGGCGGGGGAAACAGCGCGGCGCGTGAGCAGATGCTCGGCCCCATAGATCTCCGGCGTTTCCGACAGGATCGCGGTGCCACCCTGGGCCACCAGCAGGTCCACCGCGGCACCGAGCGCGGGATTGGCCGTGATACCCGAATAGCCGTCGGAACCGCCGCACTGCAGGCCCACCACGATGTGACTGGCCGGCACCGGCTTGCGCGTGACGCGATTGGCATCGTCGAGCAGGGCTTGCACGATGCCGACGCCACGTGCCACGGTCTTGGCGGTGCCGCCCGTGTCCTGGATATTGAAGCTGTGAAAGCGCGGCCCGTCGACCAGGGCGGCCAGGCCCGGCTCGGCCAGCAGCGCGTCGATCTGGTTGGTTTCGCAGCCCAGGCCCACGACCAGCACCGCCGCAAAGTTCGGATGGCGCGCGTAGCCGGCCAGCGTGCGGCGCAGCACGCGCAGGTTTTCGCCATCGCTGTCGGTGGCGCAGCCCGCGCCATGCGTGAGGGCGACCACGCCATCGACGTTGGGATAGGGCGCCAGCGCCTCGGGGTGGATCTCGCGGCGGAAGTGATCGGCGATGGCGCGCGCGACCGTGGCCGAGCAGTTCACCGAGGTCAGGATGCCGATGTAGTTGCGCGTGGCGACGCGCCCATCGGCGCGCACGATGCCGTCGAACGTCGCCAGCTCGGTGGCCAGGGCGGTGTCGCGGATATCGCTGCCCGACGCATAATCGCGCGCAAAGTCGCCCATCGCCAGGTTGTGGGTGTGCACGTGCTGGCCGGGTGCGATGGGTTGCCGCGCAAAGCCGATGATCTGGTTGTAGCGGCGCACGGGCGCGCCCTCGGCGATGGCACGCACCGCCACCTTGTGGCCCGGCGGCACCATGCTGGCAACGGTGACGCCTTCCTGGTGCAGAACCGTGCCGGGCAATAGCTGGCGGCAGGCGATGACGATATCGTCGGCGGGGTGGATGCGGATGACTGCCGGTGCGGACATGCGCGTCTCCCAGTGCGTCAGTTGGACCAGCCGCCGTCGATGACTTGCGCGGTGCCAGTGGTGAAGGCCGATTCGTCCGATGCCAGATAGACCGCAAGCGCGGCAATTTCCGCGGCGGTGCCGATGCGTCCCATCGGCTGGCGTGCGATGAAGTCGGCTTCCACCTGTGCCAGCGTCTTGCCGCCGGTGGCGGCCTGATTGCCGATGCGCTGGCGCAGCGATGGCGACTCCACGGTGCCGGGACAGATGGCATTGCAGCGGATGCCGCGCGTGATGTAGTCCGCGGCCACGGCTTTGGTCATGCCGATTACGGCGGCCTTGGTGGCGCCATAGACAAAGCGGTTGGGCGCGCCCTTGATGCTGCCGGCCACCGAGGCCATGTTGACGATCGAGCCGCCGCCAGCGTCGAGCATGGCCGGCAGGAACGCGCGCATCATGCGATACATCGCACGGACGTTAAGGTTCATCGAAAAATCGAAGGCGGCCTCGTCGCAGTCGAGAATCGTGCCGTGATGCACAAAGCCGGCGCCGTTGAACAGCACGTCGATGCGGCCGATCTGGCGCGCGGCGGCGTCCACGGCCGCGCCGTCGGTCACGTCGAGCCGCAGCGTCGTGCAGCCGGGCAGGGCGGCCAGCTCCGCCAGCGTCGCGGCGTTGATATCGGCGGCATATACCTGCGCGCCCTCGCGCAGGAAGGCTTCGGCAGTGGCGCGGCCGATGCCCTGGCCGGCGGCCGTGACCAGTGCGATCTTGCCGGCAAGTCGTTGCGACATGGATGGCTCCTTATCCCTTATGCGGGTGTCTTGTCAGGAAAGTCAGGAAACGGTGGCGTGCGTGCGGGCGCGGTGGTCGATCTCGGTCCAGTCCCAATCGATGCCAAGCCCCGGCGAGCTGGGTGCCACGGCATGGCCATTGCTCATTTCCACGCGGCTGTGAGCAATGGCGTCGAGCTGCGGGATGTACTCGACCCAGGGTGCATTCGGCACCGCCGCGCAGAGCGATACATGCAGCTCCATCAGGAAGTGCGGGCAGATCGATACGTTGCAGGCTTCGGCCAGATGCGCCACCTTGAGCCACGGCGTAATGCCGCCGATGCGCGCGACATCGGCCTGCACGATGGAACAGGCACCCTGGCGCAGGTAGTCGGCAAACTGGCCGGCCGAATAGAGCGATTCGCCCACGGCAATCGGCAGGTGAGTCGACGCCGCCAGCCGCACGTGACCGGACAGGTCGTCAGCAGGCAGCGGTTCCTCGAACCACGATAAACCGAGGTCCGCGAAATGCGGCGCGCGGCGGATGGCCTCTGCCGCCGTAAAGCACTGGTTGGCGTCGATCATCAGCGCGAACATGTCGCCCACGGCTTCGCGCACCGCGTGGAGCCGCTCGATATCCTCGGCCAGGTGCGGCTTGCCCACCTTGACCTTGGCGCCACGAAAGCCGGCCTGCTTTGCCGCCACCGTGGCATCCACGAGTTCGTTGCGCGACAGATGCAGCCAGCCGCCTTCGGTGGAGTACATCGGCACGCGCTGCTGTGCGCCACCCGCGGCCAGCCACAGTGGCTGGCCATCGCGACGGCAGCGCCAGTCCCACAGGGCCGTGTCGATGGCAGCCAGCGCGAGGCTCGTGATCGCGCCCACCGAAGTGGCGTGGGTGCTGAACAGCAGGTCGTGCCAGATCTTTTCGATGCGGGCCGGATCGCGGCCGATCAACTGCGGCGCCAGGTGGTCACGCAACAGCGCCATGACCGACGAGCCGCCCGTGCCGATCGTGTAGCTGTAACCCGTGCCCTCGCTGCCATCGTCGCAGCGCAGACGCACGATCGGCGTTTCCTGGGTAATGAACGACTGGATCGCATCGGAGCGTGCTACCGGTGGGGGCAGGTCAACCTGAAACAGTTCAACATGCGTGATGGTTGTCATTTGTTGCCCACCAGGTTCGGCAACCACATCGTGATCTCGGGGATGTAGGTGATGGCAATCAGCGTCAGGAACAGCGGCACCAGCCACGGCAGGATGGCCACGGTCGTGCGTTCGACCGATAGCCGGGCCACGCGCGCCAACACGAACAGCACCATGCCGAGCGGCGGATGCAGCAGGCCGATCATCAGGTTGAGCGTCATGATCAGGCCAAAGTGGATCGGATCGATGCCGAGCTTCAGCACGATGGGCAGCAGGATCGGCACCAGGATCGTGATCGCGGCCGTGGTATCGATGAAGCAGCCGACGATCAGGATCAGCAGGTTGGCCAGCAGCAGAAACACCCATTTGCTCTGCGTGAAACCCAGGATCGCATCGGTCAGTGCCTGGGCGGCCTGGCTGGTGGTCAGCAGCCAGGCAAAGATCGACGCCGCCGTAACGATGAACAGCACGGACGCCGTCGTTTCGATCGTATCGAGGGTGGCTTTGGTCAGCGCGCGGAACGTCATCGACCGGTAGCGCACCAGGCCCAGGAACAGCGCCCAGATCACCGCGGCCACGGCTGCCTCGGTGGGGGTGAACCAGCCCAGCGTCATGCCGCCGATCAGGATCACGGGCGCCATCAGCGCCATCACCGCCGAGAAGTCGAAGTACCAGTCGAGCGCCAGCAGCGCCACCAGCGCGATCATCGCGGCCATATTGGTCGACATGCCGGCCGACACGGCCAGCCAGATTGCCATCGGAAAGGCCAGCACGACGATGATTTCAATGGTGGCCGCGCCGAGCAGTTTCCACGAGAACTCGGTGTCGCCGCCCCAACCGCGCCGGTGCGCGATCCACGCCACGGTGGCCATCATGAACAGCGTCAGCACCAGCCCCGGAACAATGCCCGCCAGGAACAGCGAACCGATCGACACGTTGGCCATCATGCCGTAGATCACGAACGGAAGTGACGGCGGAATGATCGGCCCCAGCGTGGCCGAAGCCGCCGTCACGCCGACGGCGAACTCGGTCTCGTAGCCGTGATCCTTCATGGCCTTGATTTCGATGGTGCCAAGGCCGGCCGCGTCGGCAATGGCCGTGCCGCTCATGCCCGAGAAAATCACCGAGCCGATGATATTGACGTGGCCCAGGCCGCCGCGCATCCAGCCGACCAGCGCCACCGCGAAGTTGTAGATGCGACCGGTGATGCCGGCCACGTTCATGAGGTTGCCGGCCAGGATGAAGAACGGCACGGCCAGCAGCGGAAAGCTCTCCACGCCCGCGATCATGCGCTGGGCCAGAATTACGTCGGGCACGGTGCCGCTTGCCCAGATATAGAACAGCGACGCCAGGGCCATCGACACGGCGACCGGCATGCCAACCAGCATCAGCAGCAGGAACGATGCAATCAGGATCCACATGCTGGTGCTCCCTCAGTTGTCGAACGACTCGAACGCTTCAGGGCGTTCCAGGATCGAATATCCGTTGCGCCAGTTCTGCCATGTGACCTGGATCGACCGCCCCAGCATCAGCACGAAGCCGGCCAGCGTGAGCCAGTACACATGGCCCTTGTTCCAGTCGATGGTGGTCATCGGTTCGTCGCCGACGATGCCGATGTACTTCCAGATCAGGTAGGCGGCATAGGCCAGGAAGGCGGTGCGCAGCAGGTCGACCAGCGTCGACAGCACACGTGCCGGGCCGTGCGGCAGGTAGCGATAGATCAGATCCACCTGGATATGGCGGCTCTTGCGCACACACATCGATGCGCCGATGAAGACCACGCCGATCAGACAGTAGGTAGCCAGTTCCTCGGTCCACGCCAGGGAATCGTTCATCACGTAGCGCGTGAAGAACTGCAGAAAGACCAGGATGGTCATGACCCAGAACAGGCCCACGGTGATCCAGTCCTCGGTGGCGTAGCCGGAGAGGTCCACCGGCTGCGCATCGGCTTCCTCGAAACTGTGGACGATCTCCTCGACGGAGGTCATGTGCGGGCCGCCCTCGGGGGGCGGGGTATCGTTGTCTGGCGGTATCGCTCGGGATCGCATTTCCATGTCTGCAACTCCGTTGTATTGCTGAGGGTGTGCTTGGCTCCCCTCGACCACATGCGGGAGAGGGGAGTCAGACAGGCAAGCCGATTACTTCACCGCCTGGATCTTTTCCCAGTCGGCCTTGCGATAGCCCTGCGATTCAATGCTCACGTTCTTGAGCACCGCGTCCCGGTATTCGGGAATGTTGACCTCGGTCACCGTGATGCCTTTCTGCTTGAACACGGCCACGAGTTCCTTCTCGCGCGCGACCACATCGGCCGTGGCCTTGGTGGCGGCCTCCTGCGCGACGTCCGAGAACATCTTGCGTTCCGGTTCGGACAGCTTCTTCCAGAGCGTGCCGGAGATGATCGTGTTCAGGTGATCGACGATATGACCCGTCAGCACGATGTACTTCTGCACTTCATAGAACTTCTTGGCCTCGATCGTGGTGAGCGGGTTTTCCTGTGCTTCCACGGTGCCGTTCTGCAGCGCCAGGTAGACCTCGGCGAACGCGATCGGCGACGTATTCACGCCGCAGGCACGCGGCATGGCCAGGTATGCCGGCACATCGGGCACGCGCATCTTGAGGCCCTTCATCTCGGTGCAATGTGAGAACGGCTTGTTCGATGTGGACTGCCGCGTGCCGTAGTACGTGGTTGCCACGATGTGGTTGCCGGTCTTCTGCTCGTAGCCGGCCGTCAGTTCCTTGTAGATGTCGCTGCGGGTATAGGCCAGCAGGTGATCGGGGCCGCGGAAGATGTACGGGTAGTAAGTCACGCCAATGCGCGGGAACGACTTGGCTGCGAAGCTGGAGCCCGAGATGATCATGTCCACGGTGCCCATTGCCAGGCCCTGGTTGATATCGTTCTCCTTGCCCAGTTGCGATGCCGGGTAGACGTCGATCTGGTACTTGCCGTTACTGCGCTTCTTGATCTCGTCGGCCGCCCACACCGACCACTTGTGAAACGGCTCGGACGTTTCATAGACGTGTGCCCACTTGAGCTTGATCGGGGCCGCCTGCTGCGCAAGCGCGGGGGTGGCCAGGGTGGCGGCGAACAGCAGGGCCGCACCGAGCATGGACGATAACTGCCGGCGACGAAGCATCATGGGTGTCTCCTTTTTTCGGTGGAAGTGCCGCCGGCCTTATTGTGGTGGCCGGTCGGCGTGCGAGGGCAAACCTCACCCGGTCAACTGCACCTTCGTACTGCGGGATTTGTCGGCCGCCAGCTGGAACGCCTCCACGGCCTGGGCCAACGGCAATTGCGCCGACAGCAACGGACGCACGTCCAGCCGCCGGGCGGTCAGGTACTGCACGGACCAGTCGAACTCGCGGCCAAAGCGGAATGCGCCCACGTAATCGAGTTCGCGCGCCATGATGCTGTTGGCCGGAAAATGCAGGCCCTCGGCCGGCAAGGTGCCGACCTGGACGATGCGGCCGCCACGGCGCGTGGCGGTCAGGCACGTGCCCAGCGACGCCGCGCTGCCGGCGGCTTCCAGGCTTACGTCCGCGATGTCCTGCAATTCGCTGGCCGGTACCTGCGTGGTCAGGATCGTCTGGTCGGCGCCCACTGTCGCCGCCACGTCCAGCGGCCGCTGCGCGATATCGCACACGATGATCCGTGCCGCGCCTGCCAGCCGCGCGGCCATCACGGTCAGGCTGCCGATGGTGCCGCCACCGGTCACCAGCACGGTCTTGCCAAGCAGTTCGCCCGCGCGGTTCACGCCATGCAGTGCTACGGACAGCGGCTCGGCGAATGCCAGTTCGCCCAGTGAGATATCGGCCTCCACCGGTGTCAGCTGCTGCTCGTGCATCAGGAAGTGCTGGCGAAACATGCCTTGCACGTGCGGGAACACGCTGGCGCTGCCCAGGAACCGCATATTGCGGCAGAGGTTGTCGCGCCCGGCGCGGCAGTAATCGCACTGTCCGCATGCGTGAGACGGATTGATGGCCACCTTCATGCCAGGCGCCACGCGCGTGACCGCGCTGCCTACCGCTTCCACGACGCCCGACGCTTCGTGCCCCGGCGTCAGCGGTTCCTTGATGACAAAGGCGCCGACCTTGCCGTGGAAGTAGTAGTGCAGATCCGAGCCGCAGATACCGGCGGCGCCCAGCCGCACCAGCACGTCATGCGCGCCGGGTGTCAACGGTTCGACGTCGGTAAAGCGCAGGTCTTCACTGGCATGGATATGACAGGTCAGGGACATCAGGACTCCTCGCTGAATGCTTTCGCGTCTTTGGCATGGCCTGGCCATGCCGCATAGAAGCGGTTGTGCGATTGCTCCAGGTGGTCGCACATGGCGGCGCGTGCCTCGTCGGGCGCGCCGGAGGCAATGGCGTTGATCACGACACGGTGTTCCGCGATGGCGGCGGCCCAGCTTTCGGCATTCTCGAAGTGGTTGCCGAACTGGGCGAACAGCGGGTTGTGGCGTTCGTCGAAGAGTTCGGCTACCAGGCGCAGCAGCACCGCGTTTTCGGAAACCTCGGCAATGCGCAGATGGAACATGCGGTCGCCGCGCACCGGGATGTTGCCGCCGCCGGCTTCTTCTTCCATTAGCGCGATCGATTCAGCCAGCGCTTCGAGCAGTGGAGGCGTGCAGTGGCGCGCGGCCCCCGCGGCCAGTTCCCCTTCAATGATCTGCCGTGCACGAATCACGTCGAGCGGTGGTGCCGCCTCGATACTGCCCGCGTGCGCCGGGAGCACGGCATCGGCGGCGCAGGCATAGATGCCAGACCCCATGCGGACTTCCACCAGGCCTTCCACTTCCAGCGCAATCAGAGCCTCGCGCACCGACGGCCGCGATACGCCGAGCTGCACCGCAAGGTCACGCTCGGGCGGCAGGCGCGAACCCACGGGGAATTCGCCGCTTTCGATCAGCCGGCGCAACTGGTCGGCAATCTGGCGGTACAGGCGACGCGGTTCGATCTGCTGAAGCGGCATGGGTTTTTCCCCGAGGCAGGCAGCGGACAAATGGTCAAGCGGTCAGACCAATTTCTAGGAGACTTTGCGCGCGCCTTCAAGAAAAAGTTGTGGCGCGCCGCAGCATGCCGCGAGCTGCAATTTGGGTAGACCCTGCGTGCCAAAACTACCTGTCCGCATCGCCCGACAGCGCAATATTTCAATGCAACCCGTGATGAACCTGGGGAAGGCAAATCATTGAATTCATTGAAAAAGCGCGGATCGACCCGGTGCTTTCAAAGGCCGCGCGTTCATGCGGGTCTCGCATTTGCTACTAAGCTTTGTTGGGACTGTCCGGTTCGCGGGCAGTCTGACGTGTTCCATCTGTGAGGAGATCACGATGAAAACGAAGACGTTAATACCAGCCGTCCTGGTCGCCACCGGCCTGCTGGCTGTGCCACTTGCACAGGCCCAGCAGCAACAACCGATGCAAGGCCAGTCGGGTGCCATGCCACCATCGTCCGCGCCAATGCCACCAGCTTCCGGTGGCCGTCAGGCACAGGGCATGTCGCATGGTCAGGGCATGTCGCAGCCGAGCAGCCGCTCGTCGGGCGCTATGGCTCCCAGCCAGTCAGCCGGTTCGCAACCGATGGGCGCACAGTCGCCATACGCGCCGCAGAAATGGAACAAGGGCGACAAGTTGCCGACCGAATTCCGTGACCGGCAGTACGTGATCGATAAGTACAAGGATTACAACCTGCCCGCGCCCAAGAAGGGCTATCACTGGGTGGGCGTTGGCGCCGACTACTACCAGGTGTCGTCGAACGGCACGATCTATTCGGTTGG
Organism: Cupriavidus sp. 291-E7; assembly: GCF_057798835.1. Classification (NCBI taxonomy): domain Bacteria; kingdom Pseudomonadati; phylum Pseudomonadota; class Betaproteobacteria; order Burkholderiales; family Burkholderiaceae; genus Cupriavidus; species Cupriavidus sp. 291-E7. The sequence goes on along the minus strand of NZ_JBYOJV010000018.1, from coordinate 31,951 downwards.
GCCGGGAGGTAGTTAATCGGGGGCGTGAGGAATGGGAAGAAAAACGCGCCGTGGTCTCCACGGCGCGTTTTTTTATTGCGTGCGCTCAGTCCGGCAGGGCGTCGTACGTCACCAGGAAGACCTGGTCGTCACCGGCGCTGACCGAGAGCCAGACGATGTCGAGTTCGGGGAACGCGGCCTCGACGTATTTGCGCTCGTTGCCGATTTCCACCACGAGCACGCCGCCCGGGTTCAGGCGCTTTTTGGCGCCGGCGACGATCCGGCGCACCACGTCCATGCCGTCGTCGCCACCGGCCAGCGCAAGGCGCGGCTCGGCCAGGTACTCGGCCGGCAGTTCACGCATCGACTGCTCGTTGACGTACGGCGGATTGGTCAGGATCACGTCATATGCAGCGCCCGATGGCAGCGGCGCGTACAGATCGCCTTCATACAGCGAGATGCGATCTTCCATCTTGTAATCGGCCACGTTGCGGCGGGCCACGGCCAGCGCATCGGACGAGATATCGACCGCATCAATCCGGGCGTTCGGCCAGACGTGCGCGGCGATGATCGGCAGGCAGCCCGAGCCGGTACAGAGTTCCAGCACCGGGCCGATCTGCTCGATATCGCCCAGCCACGGCTCCAGGCCGTCTTGCAGCAATTCGCCGATAAAGCTGCGCGGCACGATCACGCGCGAATCCACGTAGAAGCGCAGGCCGTGCATGAACGCCTCGTGCGTGATGTACGCGGCCGGCACGCGCTCGGTCACGCGACGGTCGATCACCTTCAGCACCGCGTCGACTTCCTCGGGCAGCAGGCGCGCATCGAGAAACGGATCGAGCGTGTCGAGCGGCAGGTTCAGCGTATGCAGCACCAGATAGGCCGCTTCGTCATAGGCGTTGGCGCTGCCGTGTCCGAAGGACAGCCGGGCGGCCGTAAACCGGGAAACCGCCAGGCGCAGCAGGTCGCGGACGGTCTGGAGAGGGGAGGTGGTTGCCATGTGCGGGTCCTGCTTGTCAGGCGATCAGGCGTTCGAGCACGCCACGGTAAACATTCTTGAGCGGTTCGATGAAGCGCACTTCCACGTGTTCGTCGATCTTGTGGATGCTGGCGTTCGGCGGGCCAAATTCGATGACCTGCGGGCAGATCTTTGCGATGAAGCGGCCATCGGAGGTGCCGCCCGTGGTCGACAGTTCGGTCGTCACGCCGGTCTCGGCGGCGATGGCTGCCGCCAGCGCTTCGGAAAGGTCGCCACGCGGCGTCAGGAATGGCTCGCCACCGAGCGTCCAGTCCAGCGTGTATTCCAGGCCATGCTGGTCCAGGATGGCATGCACGCGCTGCTTCAGACCGTCCGGTGTGCTGGCCGTCGAGAAGCGGAAGTTGAAGTCGATGGTCACGTGACCCGGAATCACGTTGGTGGCACCGGTGCCCGCGTGGATATTCGACATCTGCCACGTGGTGGGCGGGAAGTACTCGTTACCCTGGTCCCATGTCTCGCCCACCAGCGCGGTCAGTGCCGGCGCAGCCAGGTGGATCGGATTGCGCGCCAGGTGCGGATAGGCGATATGGCCCTGTACGCCCTTGACGGTGAGCTTGCCCGACAGCGATCCGCGGCGGCCGTTCTTGACCATGTCGCCCAGCGTGTCGACCGAGGTCGGCTCGCCAACCACGCAGTAGTCCAGGCGCTCGCCACGGGCCGTCAGCGCTTCCACCACCTTCACGGTGCCGTCGTGCGCGGGGCCTTCCTCGTCGCTGGTGATCAGGAACGCGATCGAACCGGCGTGGTCGGGATGCTTGGCGATGAATTCCTCGCAGGCCACCACGAAGCCGGCAATCGACGTCTTCATGTCGGCCGCGCCACGGCCGTAGAGCTTGCCGTCGCGCTGCGTCGGCTCGAACGGGTCTGACGACCACTGTTCCAGCGGGCCGGTCGGCACCACGTCGGTGTGGCCGGCAAAGGCCAGCAGCTTGCCCGCCGTGCCCTGCGTGCCGCGTTTGACCGCCCACAGATTGGTCACGCGGAAGGTGTCAGGGCCGCTGACGATGTTCTCGCAGGTAAAGCCAAGCGCGTTCAGGCGCGCCTCCAGCACGGACTGGCAGCCTTCGTCGGCAGGGGTGACCGAGCGGCGGCGCATCAGGTCTTCGGTCAGGGCAAGGGTCGGATTCATGGGGCAGGGTGGAGCAAATAACGTCAGAACAGCGAGGCGTAGTTGTCAGCGGAAAAACCCACGCTGACCTTGCCATCGCGATCCAGTACCGGGCGCTTGATCAGCGACGGGCTGGTCTGCATCAGGGCAACGGCGCCGGCTTCGCTTTCGGCCTTCGTCTTGTCGGCATCGGAGAGCGCGCGGTACGTCGTGCCTTTCTTGTTCAGCAGCGTGGCCAACGGCACGTGCTTGAGCCAGGCGCGCAACATCTTCTCGTCGACGCCTTGCTTCTTGAAATCGTGGAACGTGTAGTCGACGCCGTTCGACTCCAGCCAGGTGCGGGCCTTCTTGACGGTGTCGCAGTTGGGAATGCCGTAGAGCAGGACGGTCATGGTTCGCTGAATCGAAAATGGGTTAGCGGAACAGCAGGTTGATCGCGATGACCAGGCCGCCCAGGCCCATTGCCACGCCGGTCATGGCGACGGCCGTCATCAGGCGCAGGCGGCGGTCCAGGCGCGCGGCTTCGCGGCGCAGCGCTTCGATCGTGATCGCATGTTGTTCAGCCAGCAGCTTGACCGCTTCGGCCTGCTGCACGGCGGCCGCTTCCAGCTCCGCGATGCGCGCGGCCGGGTCGCGCACTTCCGCCGCGTCGGGCGCGGTGGCGTCATCCTTGCGCTTGCCTTTCTTGAGTTTCTCGATGGTCTTGTTGGCCTGTTCGAGAATGGTGGGAAGCAGGGAAAGCACGGTACTGACAGTGGCGGGGTCGAGGGCCATGAGTCGCTTGCGGAGGGATGGCATCGGCAGGGGTCGGGCGCTGCCGCCAGGCGAACCCGGCGGCAGGTTGAGGCGTGACGATCAGTCGCGCAGCAGGTCGTTCAGGCTGGTCTTGGCGCGGGTTTGCGCGTCCACCTTCTTCACGATCACGGCGCAGTACAGGCTGTACTTGCCGTCCTTCGACGGCAGGTTACCCGCCACGACCACCGAACCGGCGGGCACGCGGCCGTAGTGGATCTCGCCCGTTTCGCGGTCATAGATCTTGGTCGACTGGCCCAGGTACACGCCCATCGAAATCACCGAGTTCTCTTCAACGATCACGCCTTCCACAACTTCCGAACGGGCGCCGATGAAGCAGTTGTCTTCGATGATCACCGGGTTGGCCTGCAGCGGCTCCAGCACGCCGCCGATGCCCACGCCACCCGACAGGTGCACGTTCTTGCCGATCTGGGCGCACGAACCGACGGTGGCCCAGGTGTCGACCATCGTGCCTTCGTCCACGTAGGCGCCGATGTTCACGTACGACGGCATCAGCACGGCGTTCTTGGCGATGAACGAACCGCGGCGGGCCACGGCCGGCGGCACCACGCGGAAGCCTGCCTTGGCGAAGTCGTCCTGGCTCCAGTTGGCGAACTTGGTCGGCACCTTGTCGTAGAACTGGGCAAAGCCGCCGGCGCTCATCGGCGCGTTGTCTTCCAGGCGGAACGACAGCAGCACGGCCTTCTTGATCCACTGGTTGACGATCCAGTCCTTGCCTTGCTTTTCGGCCACGCGCAGCGCGCCGGAATCGAGCTGCGAAATGACGTTGGCCACGGCTTCGCGGATATCGTTCGGCGCGGACTTCGGCGACAGGCTGGTGCGGTCTTCCCAGGCCTGGTCGATCAGGGCTTGCAGAGCTTGCGTCATGATGATGTTCTCAGTGGTGATTTGTGTGAGAGATGCGGCGCCGGATGCAGCAGCCCCGGCGCCAGGGCATTCGATCGGTGAAGCAGGGTGAAGCGTTTGCGCCGGTTCAGCCCAGCGACTTGCAGAATTCCACAATCCGGCGAGCGCCCTCCAGGCATTCGTCGGGCGTGGCCACCAGTGCCATGCGCACGCGGTTCTTGCCAGGGTTCACACCATAGGCGTCGCGCGCCAGATAGCTGCCCGGCAGCACGGCCACGTTCTGCTCCGCCAGCAGGCGCACCGCGAATTCGGTGTCGCCCAGTCCGGTGCGCGAAACATCGGCCCACAGGTAGAACGCCGCGTCGGGCAGCGCCACGTCCAGCACTTCGGCCAGCAGTGGCGTGACTTCGGCGAACTTGCGTACATAGGCGGAGCGGTTGTCGCGCACGTGGGCCTCGTCACTCCACGCGGCCACGCTGGCGGCCTGTACGGCCGGGTTCAGCGCCGCGCCGTGGTAGGTACGGTATAGCAGGAATTTCTTCAGGATCGCGGCATCGCCGGCCACAAAGCCAGAGCGCAGGCCGGGCACGTTCGAACGCTTGGACAGGCTCGAGAACATCACCAGGCGGTCAAAGCCGCGGCCCAGCTTGTGGGCGGCCTCCAGCGCGCCAAGCGGCGGCGTGGCTTCGTCGAAATAGATCTCGGAATAGCATTCGTCCGAGGCAATCACAAAGCCATAGCGGTCCGACAGCGCGAACAGCTGCTTCCAGTCTTCAAGCGACAGCACAGCGCCGGTCGGATTGCCCGGCGAGCAGACATAGAGCAGTTGCACGTGCGGCCAGACTTCGGCATCGATCTGGTCGAAGGCCGGCGCGAAATTGCGCGCGGGATCGCTGTTGGCGAATACCGGGCGGGCGCCGGCCAGCAGGGCCGCGCCTTCGTAGATCTGATAGAACGGGTTCGGGCAGAGCACCAGCGGATTGGGCTGGCTGGCGTCGATGACGGTCTGGGCAAATGCGAACAGCGCTTCGCGCGATCCGCTGACCGGCAGCACCTCGGTGGCGGCGTCGACCTTCGGCAGGCCATAGCGGCGCTCCAGCCAGCCGGCGATGGTCTGGCGCAGATCATTGGTCCCGGCCGTGGCGGGATAGACCGCCAGACCCGAAAGCGATGCGGTCATCGCATCCTTGATGAACTGCGGCGTCGGGTGCTTGGGTTCGCCAATGCCAAAGCTGATGGCCGGCTTGTCGGCCGGTTTCACGTCGGCCACCAGCACGCGCAGTTTCTCGAAAGGGTAGGTCTGGAGCAGGTCGAGGCGCGGATTCACGGTGGCAGGCGGGGCGACGTTGAAACCCAGCAGTATATCGCGCCGGGCACATCACCGGAAAGGACGGGAGGCGGCCGTGGGCGCCCGCCGGCCGGGCCGGGGCGCCATGACGCTGGCGCCTCGATTCTGCTCTGTTTCAGATACGTCTCATTTCCCTTGTGTCCCCGAGCGGCCAGACTGTCCTTCCGACGACGTCTTGAGCGATACCGAAATGACCACCTGGAACGGAGATTGGAGGATGCAGGACCACGCGATCCGGATTTTTTGCGCGGTGTCCTGCAGCTTGTTGATTATCGTGGCCTTTTCAAGCTACGAGCGCGTGCTGGCCCTGCAGCGGAATCTCGATATTTTCACGTATGTGGGTACCGCGGCAACGCTGGTTGGTTTGATTGTCGCCATATGCGAGGTGCTGAACGGGCTTCGGGTGTCCCGCTCCATCCAGAAAGAGGCGCAGTCAATGTTGTCCCATGCCAACCTTGTGGACGCCGCGGCAGGTATTAGTCAGTGCCTTGCGGCATTGGATGACGTGTTGTCGCATGTGAATCTCGATGACTATCGATATGCCTGGAGTTGTTTCGTTCATTTCAGGAAAACGTGCGTGAAGATATTTCCGCAGCTATTGGCCGACGAAGATCGGGATGGGCTAAATGCGTTTGGCCAGATCGAGGCCGTGTTTTCCTACGCGTTGAATCGCGGTGTGCCAGGCTATTTGTCGAAGGGCCAGAAAATAGAACTGGTCAAGAAGTTGCTGCAGGTGAAGCAGGAAATCGAAACAAGCAACCCAGCCGGGAGAAAAATCGATGTTGCCGTGTAGTGTTTCCAATATGCTGATTCGTTTGCGCGAGAAAACCGAAAGAGGCGAACTGGTATGGCATTTCGATGATATGAAGTCGGCAGTGCTGGCGGACTTGCCAAAATTCGAAGTCCAATTACGCTACAACTACAGTCTTTCGGAACAGGTGCCGGAATTCCGGGTTGGATTTTCCAGGAAGTCGACCGGGGCGGACTACCATTTCTGGACAGACGAGCGCTGCGGGGATTATCAGGTGGTGCGGCGCCTTTATGATTGCGCGCTGGCGTCGGAGTTGGAGGCCGATTTTGAATTGGACTGAGGGCGGCGCCGGTGAGACTGGCGGGTGGTCGGCCTGGGAAACACAACCAGGCCGACGTCCAGCACTGTCGGTTGGCAGATCAATACAGCATCACCCGCGACACCATCGCCACAATCGGCCGCCTCACCATGTTTTCCAGCCGCGCATGCAGGTGCAAGGGGCGCAGCAGCATCTTGACGGTCATTTCGATGGGAAGATGACGGCGTACCACGGCGCTGCACATTGAGTTAAGCGCGCGGACTTCGCGTTCCTGTACGTCTTCCCGGTTCTGCTCCACGCGCAGGACATTGCGCAGCGCAATCTCGGCGTCCTCGTTCTTGATTTCGAGCAGCCGGCGCGCCAGAGCCGACAACACCTTGCCGCGGCCCAGTTTTTCATGGGCGTTCAAGGTATTGAAATAGCGGAAGAAATGCTTGTAGTGACGTACCTCGTCATTGGCGATGCGCTTGGTCAGTGCGCGGAGCACCGGTTCGTCGCTGGCCTGCTCCAGCGCCCGGTAGTAGGTGGCCGTACCGGTCTCCACCACGCAGCGGGCGGCCATTTCCAGCGCTAGCGTCGGCTCGAAGTTGTCGATCGAGCAGGTGGCGCGGTACTCCTCGAAAAATCGGCGGTAACCACGTTCCCAGTCGAATTCGGGCCAGACATGCTCAACGTAGCGGCGTAGCGCCAGGCCGTGCTGTAGTTCCTCGCGCTCCCAGTGCTGAGACAGCCATTCGGCCGCATCGGGGACGCCGGCGTAGTACTGGGCGAGGTTGCCTGCGTAGGTATCCGAACCGCTCTCAATGAACGAGGCGCCGGTGAGCAGGTAGAAGAGCGTGCGGTTCTCGCGCACGCTGGAGACGTTGATTGCAGCGTAATCGATGTCGTCTATTGACCACGGTGGGTCGCCCGGCACTTCGGCCGGTGGTGTTGGGGGCATGCTCGGTCCTCCTGCATCAGTGCGACGGGGACAGCGCTTGCCGGAGGGGTCTCCAGCGTCACGCCAACATCTGCAAAGACTAGCACTAACCCTGACAAGTTCCACGGCGCCACGCCAGTGTGACGTTTCTATGAAACACCCCAGGTGGCTGGAAAGTGCTTGCAGAAACGCACGCAAGCTACGGAAATACAAAGATTTTCCGGGGCGGGCAAGGGTGGCTTCGTGGTGAGTGCAACGGTGGAGAAAGCGGCCGATGCATGGATCGGCGATGGTATGATTAGCGCCAATCTATCGGGCACCAAGGGCAGTTTGCGGCGCAGGCGTCACGCCTTGCCGTGTGCTCCGGCGTGGACCCGGCGTTTCCAATTTCGTATCGCCCAAACCACACGACAACCGTGCGACTGTCCTCGATCAAGCTGGCGGGCTTCAAGTCCTTCGTCGATCCCACCAATTTTCAAGTGCCTGGCCAACTGGTCGGCATCGTAGGTCCCAACGGCTGCGGTAAATCCAACATCATCGACGCGGTGCGCTGGGTGCTTGGCGAATCACGTGCGTCGGAGCTGCGTGGCGAGTCCATGCAGGACGTGATCTTCAACGGCTCGACCGCGCGCAAGCAGGCCGGCCGCGCCAGCGTCGAACTGGTGTTCGACAATGCCGAGGGCCGGGCCGCCGGCCAGTGGAGCCAATACGCCGAAGTGGCGGTCAAGCGCGTGCTGACGCGCGATGGCACGTCGTCTTACTACATCAACAACCAGGCGGTGCGCCGCAAGGATATCCAGGACATCTTCCTGGGCACCGGCCTGGGCCCGCGCGCATACGCGATCATCGGGCAGGGCATGATCTCGCGGATCATCGAGGCCAAGCCCGATGACATGCGGATCTTCCTGGAAGAAGCCGCCGGTGTCTCGAAGTACAAGGAGCGCCGCCGCGAGACCGAGAACCGGCTGGGCGACACGCGCGAGAACCTGACTCGCGTGGAAGACATCCTGCGCGAACTGGGCAACAACCTCGAAAAGCTCGAAGGCCAGGCCGAGGTGGCGCAGCGCTTCAGGCAACTGCAGTCCGAAGGCGAGGAAAAGCAACACCTGCTGTGGCTGCTGCGCAAGCGCGAAGCCCAGGCCGAGCAGGAACGCCATGCCCGCGCCATCGACCAGGCACAGATCGACCTCGAAGCACAGACCGCGCAACTGCGCCACGTGGAAGCCGAGCTCGAAACGATGCGCGCCGCGCACTATGCGGCGTCCGACGGCATGCACGCCGCGCAAGGCGCGCTCTACGAGGCCAATTCCGAGGTCAGCAAGCTCGAAGCCGAGATCCGCTATGTGGTGGAATCGCGCAACCGTCTGCAGGCGCAGATCGCCGCATTGACGGCGCAGCGCGAGCAGTGGCAGGGCAAGGCCGACCAGGCGAACGACGATATCGCTCAGGCAGAGGAAGACCTGGCGCTGTCGGAGGCGCGCACGATCGAAGCCCAGGACACCGTGGCCCAGAAGAGCGACGAGCTGCCGACGCTGGAAGCGCAGTGGCGCGATGCCCAGCAGAAGCTCAACGATCAGCGCAGCGGCATCATGCAGGCCGAGCAGGCGCTGAAGCTCGAAGCGGCGCACCAGCGCAACGCCAACCAGATGCTGCAGCAGTTGGAGCAGCGCAAGGAGCGTCTGAAGGGCGAGGAGCAGGGACTGGATCGCCCCGACGAGGTGCGGCTGGAAGAGTTGCGCATGGACCTGGCCGAGCAGGAGGCGACGCTCGAGGAATCCCAGGCATCGCTGATGGACGCCGAGGAGGCCGTACCGCGCCTGGACACGGAGCGGCGCACCGCGCAGGAGCGCGTGCAGAGCGAAGCGGCCGCGATCGCATCGCTCGACGCCCGTCTGGCGGCACTGCGCCAGCTACAGGAAAACGTCCAGACGGACGGCAAGGTGCAGCCGTGGCTGGAGCGCCACGGCCTGGCCGAACTGCCGCGCCTGTGGAAGAAGGTCCATATCGAGCCGGGCTGGGAAAACGCGCTGGAATCGGTGCTGCGTGAGAAGCTCGCTGCGCTGGAAGTGTCGAACCTGGACTGGGTCAAGGGTTTCCTGTCCGACGTTCCTCCGGCCAAGCTCGCCTTCTACACACCGCCGCCGGCCGCGCGGCCCGTGGAGGCGCCCGCCGGGCTGCGTCCGCTGATGGCGCTGGTGCAGATCACCGAGCCAGGCATTCGCGCCGTGATGCAGGACTGGCTGGCCGATATCTACACGGCCGCCGACATGTCGCAAGCGCTGGCGGCCCGCAATACGCTGCCCGACGGCGCCCAGTTCGTGGTGGCCGAAGGCCATCTGGTGGGCCGCAACGCGATCCAGATCTACGCCGCGGATTCCGAGCAGGCGGGCATGCTGGCACGCGCGCAGGAAATCGAAAACCTGCAGAAGCAGTCGCGCGCCCAGCTGCTGTTGTCCGATGAAGCCAGATCGCAGGCTGTGCGCGCCGAAACGGCGTACACCCACGCGAGCACGACGCTGATCGAGGCGCGTGCGCGCGCCGAGCAGGCAACGCGCCGCGTGCATGGGTTGCAGATGGACGTGCTGAAGCTGTCGCAGGCGATGGAGCGCTTCTCGGCGCGTAGCGGTCAGATCCGCGAGGAACTGAACGAAATCGACGCCCAGATCGACGAGCAGCGCGCGATCCGTGCCGAGTCCGAAGCGAGTTTCGAGCAGCACGATACGCAACTGGCCGAGCTGCAGGCGTCGCATGAAGACCAGCAGATGGCCTTCGACGGTCTGGACACAAAGCTGACCAACGCGCGTCAACAGTTGCGCGATCTGGAACGCGCCGCGCAGGAAGCGGTGTTCGCCGAGCGCAATCTGGCTGGTCGGATCGACGAGCTGCGCCGCAATATTCAGATGGCTGCCGACCAGAGCGAGCGCGTGGCGGAAACGCTGGAAAACGCGCGTGCCGAGCTGGAAACGATCAACGAGCAGACCGCCAACACGGGCCTGCACGAAGCGCTGGAAGTGCGCGCCGAGAAGGAGCAGAAGCTGTCGGCCGCGCGCATCGAGCTGGACGCGCTGTCGGCCCAGCTGCGCCAGTTCGACGAACAGCGCCTGGCCGCCGAGCGCAGCCTGCAGCCGCTGCGCGACCGTATCACCGAATGTCAGCTCAAGGAACAGGCGGCACGCCTGAACCAGGAGCAGTTCACCGAGCAACTGGCGACGGCGGAAGTCGATGAGGCCGCGCTGGCCGAAAAGCTGGTCGGCGACCTGAAGCCGTCGTACCTGCAGGGCGAAGTGACGCGCCTGAACAATGCGATCAACGCGCTGGGTCCCGTCAACATGGCCGCCCTGGACGAACTGGCCGCGGCACGCGAGCGCAAGACGTTCCTGGACGCGCAGACGGCCGACTTGACCGACGCGATCAACACGCTCGAAGACGCCATCGCAAAGATCGACCAGGAAACGCGCGCGCTGCTGCAGGGCACGTTCGATCAGGTCAACTACCATTTTGGCGAGCTGTTCCCGTCGCTGTTCGGCGGTGGCCAGGCCAAGCTGATCATGACCGGCGAGGAAATTCTCGATGCCGGCGTGCAGGTGATGGCGCAGCCGCCAGGCAAGAAGAATTCGACGATTCACCTGCTGTCCGGTGGCGAGAAGGCGCTGACCGCCATTGCCCTGGTGTTTGCGATGTTCCAGCTGAACCCGGCACCGTTCTGTCTGCTGGACGAGGTGGACGCGCCGCTGGACGACGCCAACACCGAGCGCTACGCGAACATGGTGGCGCGCATGTCGGACAAGACGCAGTTCGTATTTATTTCTCACAACAAGATTGCGATGGAGATGGCCCATCAGCTGATTGGCGTGACGATGCAGGAGCAGGGTGTCTCGCGGATCGTGGCGGTGGACATGGATGCAGCCGTATCGATGGCGGAGGCCGCTTAAGATGGAACTGCAGAACGCACTGATCATCGCGGGTGTTGTATTGCTCCTGTTGCTGGTGGCTTATAACCGCTGGCAGATTCACAAGGCGCGCCGTGTGCGGCCGCTGATGCCCGAAGACGACCTGCCGCCGATGCGCGAGCCGGTGGTTGGCAAAACCACGAAGCCCGAGACCGAGGCCAAGCTCAAGGAGGCCACGCCTCCCGAGCACGTGCCCCGGCGTGAACCGACACTGGGCGAAATTGGCAAGGGCCTGAAGCACGACGATGAGGTGGATGCCCCGGCCGATGTGGCCACGGCAACGGCCGCCGCGCATGCTGCCGCCAGCTCCGCCGATGCCGACGAGATCGTGGCTGACGAAGTTGCCGTAGCCGCCGCACCGACGGCCGCGCGAGCCGACGCCCACGCTGAAGCCCACGCCGCTGCCGAGCTGGAAACCGAAGACAAGGTCGCGCCGGTTGCCAAGGCAACGCCGGCTACCGAACCGGTGTCGCTGGATGGCCAGCCTGCGGCTGCCGCGATCGACCCGCTGATCGACTGCATCGTGCCGATGCACCTGGAACGCAAGGCCTCGGGCGATCGCATTCTGCCGCTGACCGGCCGTCTGCGCCGCGCGGGCACCAAGCAGGTACATATCGAAGGTCTGCGTGTCGAGTCGAATGCGTGGGAGGCCGTGACGGCCGGCCACCAGTACGAAGACCTGCAGGTGGCCGTGCAGCTGGCCAACCGCAGTGGCCCGCTCAACGCGCTGGAATTTTCCGAATTCGTCAACGCCGTGGAAGCGCTGGCCGAGACGCTGGATGCGTCGGCCGAGTTGCCTGACATGACCGAAACGGTGGCCAATGCCCGCGAGCTGGACGGGTTTGCCGCAGGCGCCGACGTGCAGCTTGGCGTGAATGTAATTTCCGATGGTGCGCCGTGGTCGGCCGCCTATGTGCAGACCGTGGCCACGCAGGACGGGCTGGTGCTGTCGCGCGACGGTACGCGTTTCATCCGCTATGAACCGGGTGCCGATGGCGTGCAGAAGCCGCTCTTCACGCTGCAGTTTGGCGACACCAACTTCCTGCGTGACGATCTGACGCTGAACGCTGGCCGCCAGATCACGCTGCTGCTGGACGTACCGCAGGCCTCGCAGGCCATCAAGCCGTTCAAGACGGTATGCGAGTACGGTTACAGCCTGGCGCAGCGCATGGGTGCGCAACTGGTGGACGACAATATGCGTCCGCTGACGGAGGCGTCGTTCGTCGCGATCTTCACCCAGCTCGAAAAACTCTACGAGAAGCTGGAATCGCGTGGCATGCCGGCCGGTTCGCCGGTGGCGCAGCGCCTGTTCAGCGTCTAATCACGGAGCCTGTATGAACGCCAAGAATCAGGGCGCGCAGGCTCCGGCCTCCGCGCCCGCAGGCCCGTTGCCGGCCGATGCGTCGCCCGCCGAACGTGTGCAATGGCTGCGTGCAGAACTGGAACGCCACAGCTACCAGTATTACGTGCTCGACGCGCCAACGATTCCCGACGCGGAATACGACGCACTGTTCAGCGAACTTCAGGCACTGGAAACCGAGCATCCCGAACTGCTGACCGACGATTCGCCGACGCAGCGCGTGGGCGGAGCGCCGCTGGCCGCGTTCGACACGGTGCGCCATCGCGTACCGATGCTGTCGCTGAACAACGGTTTCGAAGATGACGACGTGGTCAATTTCGATCGCCGTTGCGCGCAGGGCCTGGGCAAGAGTGCCGTCGCCGCGCCGGCTGAAGACCTGTTCAGCGCCGCCGACGTGGCCGACAGCGGTGTCGAATACTCGTGCGAACTCAAGTTCGATGGCCTGGCGATGTCGCTGCGTTACGAGGACGGCAAGCTGGTGCAGGCCGCCACGCGCGGCGATGGCGAAACGGGCGAGGACGTGACCGCCAACGTTCGCACCATCAAGGCCATTCCGCTGAAGCTGCGCGGCAAGGCACCGGCCGTGCTGGAAGTGCGCGGCGAGGTGTTCATGTACCGCGCCGACTTCGACAAGCTCAACGCGCGCCAGGCCGAGGCCGGCGAGAAGACCTTCGTCAATCCGCGCAATGCCGCGGCGGGCAGCCTGCGTCAGCTTGATCCCCGGATCACGGCCAAGCGGCCGCTGTCGTTCTTCGCGTACGGATTGGGCGAGTTGCAGGGCGCCGACCGGCCGCCCACGCACAGTGTGATGATGGACGGCTTTGCCAAGCTGGGCCTGCCGGTCTGCGACGAGCGCCGCGTGGTCAAGGGCGCGCAGGGCTTGCTGTCGTTCTATCGCGATATCGGCGAGCGCCGTGACCAGTTGCCGTACGACATCGATGGCGTGGTTTACAAGGTCAACGCGATTCCCGAGCAGGAGCAGCTTGGCTTTGTGTCGCGCGCGCCGCGCTTTGCGCTGGCGCACAAGTTCCCGGCGCAGGAAATGACGACCACCGTCGAGGACATCGAGGTGCAGGTCGGCCGTACCGGTGCGATCACGCCGGTGGCGCGGCTGGCGCCAGTGTTCGTCGGCGGTGTCACTGTGACCAACGCCACGCTGCACAACGAGGACGAGATTCGCCGCAAGGACGTGCATATTGGCGACACGGTGATCGTGCGCCGCGCCGGGGACGTGATTCCCGAAGTGGTGGCGGTGGTGCTGGAGCGCCGGCCTGCTGATGCGCGCGCGTTTGTGATGCCCGTTGAATGTCCGGTGTGCGGGTCGCACGTGGAAAAGCTCGAAGGCGAGGCGATAGCCCGCTGCACGGGCGGCCTGATCTGCGCGGCTCAGCGCAAGCAGGCGCTGATTCATTTCGCACAACGCCGGGCGATGGATATCGACGGGCTGGGCGACAAGATCGTCGAGCAACTGGTGGACATGGGCATCGTCCGCACGCCAGCCGATCTCTATAAGCTCGGCGTGGCCAAGCTGGCCGCGCTGGATCGCATGGCCGACAAATCCGCCACGAATCTCGTGGAGGCCATCGAGAAGTCCCGCGAGACCACGCTGAACCGGTTCATCTTCGCGCTGGGCATTCGCCATGTGGGCGAGGCCACGGCCAAGGACCTGGCGAAGCACTTTGGCAAGCTCGACAACCTTCTGGTGGCCGACGAAGCCGCGCTGCTCGAAGTCAATGACGTTGGCCCCGTCGTGGCGCAATCGATCGCCAATTTTCTGGCGGAGTCGCATAACGTCGAGGTCATCGAACAGCTGCGCGCCGCGGGCGTACACTGGGTTGAATCGGAGCCAACGGCGCGTGCGCCGCTGCCGCTGGCTGGCAAGACCGTCGTGCTGACCGGCACGTTGCCGACGATGTCGCGCGAGGATGCCAAGGAAATGCTCGAAGCCGCTGGCGCGAAAGTGGCCGGCTCGGTATCGAAGAAGACCGACTACGTGGTGGCCGGCGCCGAGGCTGGGAGCAAGCTGGAAAAGGCCCAGGCGCTGGGTGTGCCGGTGCTGGACGAAGACGGCATGCTGAAGCTGCTGGCCGATGCTGGGGCCGATGCCGGCGCCACCGATAACGGAGAATCGCAATGATCCGCGACATTTTGAAGATGGGCGATCCGCGCCTGCTGCAGAAGGCGCGGCCTGTGACGCAGTTCAACACGCCGGAGCTGCGGCTGCTGATCGATGACATGTTCGACACGATGGAACATGCCAACGGCGCCGGCCTGGCCGCGCCGCAGATCGGCGTGGACCTGCAGGTGGTGATCTTCGGCTTCGATCGCAATCCGCGTTACCCGGATGCACCGATGGTGCCAAAAACGGTGCTGATCAATCCGGTGCTGGAGCCGCTGTCCGACGAAATGGAAGACGGCTGGGAAGGGTGCCTGTCCGTGCCGGGGCTGCGCGGCGTGGTGCCGCGCCATGTGCGCCTGAAGTATTCGGGCTTCGACATGCTGGGCAAGCCGATCGAGCGCGTGGCCGATGGTTTTCATGCGCGCGTGGTGCAGCACGAGTGCGATCACCTGATCGGCGTGCTGTATCCGATGCGGATCAAGGACTTCACGCGCTTTGGCTTTACGGAAGTCCTGTTCCCGGAACTGCCGGCCAACTACGACGACTGAGCCGGAGACGCGGCACATGCGGCCAGCACTGGCTGGCCGTGCCGGATGTGATAAACCCAGGCCGCCGCTACCAGTGCCGCCATCAGCAAAAGCTCGGTAGCCAAGCTGGCCAGCGTGGCGTCAAGGTAGCTGTGGCCGTGATGGAGCTGCTGCGCGAAGACGGTGCCGAGCAGCGCGGAGCCAAGCCCCAGCGAAGCCTGCTGGACCGTCGCCAGCGCCGCGCTGCCGGCGCCGGCCTGGTCGTGCGGAATATCGGCTAGGCCAATACGGTAGAAGCAGCCCACCACCAGTGCATTGCCAATGCCAATCAGCATGGTTGGCGCGGCCAGCGTGGCGAGATTGGGATGCGGCCAGACCTGGCGCAGCGTCCATGCCAGCGCCGCGATGCCGGCCATCTGCACCAGACAGCCCATCAGCAACACGCGCGTGCGTCCCCAACGATTGACCACGCGCGGGCTCAGCAGTGAAGTCACTGAAAACGCCACGCCCAGCGGGATGAACGTATTGCCGGCCATCGTCGGCGTCATGCTACCGCCGCCTTGCAAGGCCAGTGCGAGCACGAACATGAAGCCGCTCCAGCACGCGTAGAACGGGATTGCCACCACGAAGCCGAAACGCAGGCTCGGCAGCCGCACCAGCGAAGGCGGCAGCAACGGATGCACGCCGCGCCGTTCCTGGCGCTTTTCGACCTGCCAGAGCCATAGCGTCAGCGGTGCCGCGGCCGCGAGCGTGGCCAGCAGCGGCCACGACCAGTGGAACGTCGGACCCATCGCCACCGGAAGCAGGATGGCCAGGATCACCATCGCCAGCAGCGCGGTGCCGGGTACGTCGATACCCGCTGCGTTGTCGCGGCGCGTTTCCGGAATCACGCGCGGGGACAGCAGCAAAATGGCCGCGCACACGGGCAGGTTGATCAGAAAAGCGTTGCGCCAGCCCAGGCCGCCGATATCGGCATCCACCAGAAAGCCGCCCAGCACCTGGCCAATGATGAACGCGACACCGCCCACCGAGGCGAACAGCGCCAGCGCGCGTGAATGCGCATGGCCGCGCAGGCCCACGTGGATCGTGGCCAGGATTTGCGGCACCAGCAGCGCGGCCGCCGCACCCTGCAGCAGCCGGGCGCCGAGCAGCACCAGCATCGAACCTGCCACACCGCACAGCAGCGAGGCGATGCCGAACAGCAGCACGCCGGCATTGAACACGCGCCGGCGCCCGAAGTTGTCGCCAAGCCGGCCGCCCATCGCCAGGCAGACGGCGAACGCCACGCCATAGACCGCCACCATCAGTTCCAGCTCGGCTGGCGTGGCGTGCAGGGAATGCTCGATCGGGTGCAGCGCCACGTTGACGATCGAAAAATCGATCTGCGGCAGCAACTGGCCGGCCAGCAGCACATAGAGGCCGGTGCGGCCGAGGGATGGCGGAGAGGAAGAAGCGGGGGCTTGCATGAAATCGGACCTCGACAAGGCTTGAGGTCCGGAGTATGGTCATCGTTTCAGACTGGTACAAGAGTCCAGTTAGACCGGTATAAATTGTGTCAGCCTAAGCAGGAGTGCAGCATCATGAACGCCCGCCAGGAGCCCGCGGTATTGGAAGTTGCAGAGGAAGGCGTTGTCGGCACCGGCAGGGAAGCCGAGCTTGGCGCGTTCCTGCGCTCGCGCCGCGAAAGTCTGGACCCAGCGCGGCTAGGTCTGGCACGAGCGGGGCGTCGCCGAACACCCGGCCTTCGGCGCGAGGAAGTGGCCGCGATGGCCGATATCGGCATTACCTGGTACACGAAGCTGGAGCAGGGACGGCCGATCCGTGTATCGCCGAAGGTACTGAACGCGGTGGCCGCCGCGCTGCAATGCTCGGCGACTGAGACCGAACACCTGTTCACGCTGGCGGGCCTGCAGCGGCCGGCCGCGCTGGCGGGGACTTCGGTTTGTGAAACGGTATCGGTGACGACCCAAAGGCTGCTCGATCAGCTCGACCCGATTCCCGCGCTCGTGCAGAACGCCCGCTTCGATATCGCGGCGTATAACGAGGCGTATTGCAGGTTGCTGGGCATCGATCTCAATCGCCTGCCGCCTGAAGACCGCAACTGCATCTACCTGGCGTTGACGCATCCGGCCTGGCGCAGGGCCGTGCCCGATTGGGAAGGGATGGTCTGCAATATGGTCGCGCTCTTTCGCGCGGCGATGGCGGAGCACGTGCATGACCCGCTATGGGAGGCGCAACTGGCGCGCTATATGGCGGTGTCCGAGACCTTTCAGATAGTCTGGCAGCGGTATCAGGTGCGCGGCATCCAGAACCATGCCAAACGCTTCACGCATCCGGAAACCGGGGATTTTCATCTGACCCAGACCAATTTCTGGACTGCGCCGCGCAATGGCGCGCGACTGCTGGTGTATGTGCCGGCCGATGAGCAGGCCGAGGTGGCGTTGCGAAAGCTGCCGCCGGTGGGAGTGTGAGTGGGTTTTCCCCTCTCCAACGGGTGGAGAGGGGCGTATGTGACCGGTGATTCAACCGATCAGAACTTCTCGAACTGGCCCAGGAAGCGCCACTTGCCCGGCGGGAGATCGCCCAGGGCGATGCGGCCCATGCGCACGCGCTTCAGGCCCACGACCTTCAGGCCGACCTGTTCGCACATCCGGCGGATCTGACGCTTGCGGCCTTCGCGCAGCACAAAGCGCAGCTGCTCTTCGTTCTGCCAGCTCACCTTGGCGGGCTTCAGTGCCACGCCATCCAGCGACAGGCCAAAGCGCAGGCGCTCGAGCAGGTCTTCAGGAAAGACAGCGCTGATATTGCGATCGACCACGCCTTGCGGCGATTCCCACTCCACGCGCACGAGATATTCCTTTTCGACGGTTGAATCATCGCCGATCAGCGCGCGCGCGACGCGACCGTCCTGCGTTAGCACCAGCAGACCCGTGGAGTCGATGTCGAGTCGGCCTGCCGGGGCCAGGTTCTTACGCTGCCACGGCGCAAAGCGCTTGCGGGTCGGGTCTTCTTCCCACTGATTCTCTTCCGTGAACAACACGGCGGCCGGCTCGTAGCCGTCTTCAGCCTGACCGGAGACGTAGCCGACGGGCTTGTTCAGCAGCACGGTCACGCGCTCGCCTTGTTCCGAGCGGGCTTCCTGGCGGATCTCGATCTCGGCATCGGGCCGAACGCGGGTGCCCAGCTCCGTGATGGGCTCGCCGTCCACCAGCACCCAACCACGAGGAATCCATTCATCGGCCTCGCGGCGCGAGCACAGGCCCAGTTCGGACATGCGCTTGGACAGACGGACCAGGCCGTCTTCGCGGGGTTCGGCAGGAGCTTGCGGCGGGGCCGCGCGCTCGGTGCGCTCGGCACGCGCCGGACGGGCGCGGTCGGACGTATCGCTGAAGCGGCGGGCCGGCGCATTGCCGCGACGCGGCGCGGCGTCGTCACGACGCGGACGCTCAGTGCGCTCACCTTCGAAGCGACGTGGACGTTCGGTACGCTCGTCGTCGCCAAAGCGGCGCGGGCGTTCGGTACGTTCGCCTTCGAAGCGACGCGGACGTTCGTCGCGCTCGCCTTCGAAACGGCGGGGACGCTCGGTGCGCTCGCCTTCGAAACGACGCGGACGCTCGTCGCGCTCGCCTTCGAAGCGGCGCGGACGCTCGGTGCGCTCACCTTCGACGCGGCGCGGGCGGTCGGTACGCTCGCCTTCGAAACGGCGCGGACGGTCGTCGCGTTCACCTTCGAAACGGCGCGGACGCTCGGTGCGCTCGCCTTCGAAGCGACGCGGACGTTCGTCGCGCTCGCCTTCGAAACGGCGCGGACGTTCGGTGCGCTCGCCTTCGAAGCGACGCGGACGTTCGTCGCGCTCGCCTTCAAAGCGACGCGGACGTTCAGTGCGCTCACCTTCGAAACGACGCGGACGTTCGTCGCGCTCACCTTCAAAGCGACGCGGACGTTCAGTGCGCTCGCCTTCGAAACGACGCGGACGCTCGGTGCGCTCACCTTCAAAACGACGCGGACGCTCAGTGCGCTCACCTTCAAAGCGACGCGGACGCTCATCGCGCTCACCTTCAAAACGACGCGGACGCTCGGTGCGCTCACCTTCAAAACGGCGCGGACGTTCGCTGCGTTCGCCTTCGAAGCGGCGCGGGGCGCGTTCGCCTTCGGCGGGACGCGGGCGGGCAGGGCGTGCCTGCCGATCCTGGCGTGGCGCGCCCTCGGACGGCGCGTTGCGCTTGTCCTTTTCGGATGCCCGCTCCTTGGCCTGCTTGATGCCGGAGACCACTTCCTGCACACGCTTGCGGTTCAGGTCCGACACACGTACGGGGCGGGTAGCCTTGCGGGGCGCGCCCGAGGTGGCGGTCTTGACGCCCAGTGTCTTGCGGCCGGGGGAATTGCTGTCTGTCATATCTTTCCAAGCGCTCGCGCGCCGTCCATCGTGAAATCAGATGGCCAGCGCGTCGAGCAAATCCTGTTCCACTTGAATCTGCAATCGGTTATCGGCAGTCAGGCGCGAGCCGTCGACCAGGAACACGTCTTCCACGCGTTCGCCGAGAGTGTTGATGCGTGCCGAATGTACGGACACGCGGTATTGGGCCAGTACGCGGGCAATCGCGTACAACAGGCCGGTGCGGTCGTTGGCGGACACCGACAGCAGGTAATACTGGCCGCGCTCGTCGGGGCGCAGGTCCACGCGCGGCTTGATCGGGAAGCTGCGCGACTGGCGCGACAACCGGCCCTGCGTCGGATCGGGCAGCGGGCACTCCAGGCGCACGCGCTCGGCCAGTTCGTGCTCGACCAGCGCGAGGATGTCACGGTAGTCGCCCGCGAGGCCGGGGTCGGTGATCTGGAAGGTGTCCAGCGCGTAGCCGTCGCGCGTGGTCTCGATCTTGGCGTCCTGAATCGAGAACGCCTTGCGCTCGAAGTATCCGCAGATGCGTGCGAAGAGATCGGGCTGGTCCTTCACGTACACCACCACCTGCAGCCCTTCGCCGGCGGGCGATACGCGCGCCTTGACCACGGGGTCGGCGCTGTCCACCTTGTTGAACAGGTGCCGCGTCACCCACGCGATGTCGCGCGCATCGTGCCGCATGAAGAACGACATGTCGAGCCGGCTCCATAGCGGCTTGGCCAGATCGGGATCGAACGCCTTCAGGCGCAGCTGTGCGATGGTGTCGTCACGCTTCTGCGCCCACAACGAATGCTGGTCGATCTTCGCGCCGCCCAGCACGCGCAGCGTGATGCGGTACAGGTCTTCCAGCAGCTTGCCCTTCCAGGCGTTCCACACCTTGGGGCTGGTGCCGCGGATGTCCGCCACCGTCAACAGATACAGCGCGGTCAGGTGGCGCTCGTTGCCGACGACGTCGGCGAACGACTTCACCACTTCGGGGTCGGTCAGGTCCTGCTTTTGCGCCACGTGGCTCATGGTCAGGTGATGCTCGACCAGCCATGCGATCAGATCGGTGTCTTCGCGCGAAATGCCATGCTGCTTGCAGAAGCGGCGCGCGTCGACCGTGCCGAGCTTCGAATGATCGCCACCACGGCCCTTGGCAATGTCGTGGAACAGCGCCGCCACCCACAGCACCCAGGGCCGGTCGAAACCGGCCATCAACTGGCTGCAGAACGGAAACTCGTGCGTGTGCTCGACGATGGCAAACCGGCGCATATTGCGCACGACCATCAGGATGTGCTGGTCCACGGTGTACACGTGGAACAGGTCGTGCTGCATCTGGCCGACGATGCGGCGGAAATTGATCAGGTAGCGACCCAGCACGCTGGTCTGATTCATCAGGCGCAGTGCGTGCGTGATGCCCTGCGGCTCCTGCACGATGGCCAGGAACAGCCTGCGGTTCACGGGGTCGTTGCGCCAGCTGGCGTCCATCACCGTGCGCGCGTTGTACAGGCCGCGCAGCGTGCGGGGCGACAGGCCTTTCACGCCCGGAGTGCGTTCGTACAGCAGGAACGTTTCCAGGATCGCGTGCGGGCTTTGCTCGTACAGGTCGTCGCTGGTGATCTCCAGCATGCCCTGGCGCTCGACGAAGCGCTCGTTGATCACGCGCGTGACTTTGGACTCGCTCGGGAACAGCATTGCCTCGATGTTCAGAAGCAGCACACTGTTCAGTTGCGTGACAGCCTTGGCAGCCCAGTAGTAGCGGCGCATCAGCTGCTCGCTGGCACGCTTGTGCGTGGTCTGGCGATAGCCGAACGATTCCGCCAGCGCGGTCTGCAGGTCGAACACCAGCACGTCCTGCCGGCGGCCGGCCAGCAGATGCAACCGTGCACGGATCGTGCGCAGCAGGCGTTCGTTGCGCGCCAGCTCCTGCGATTCGCGCTCGGTCAGCAGGCCGCGTTCGAACAGTTCTTTCCAGCTATCGCCCAGGCCCGCGGCCTTGGTCATCCACAGGATCACCTGCAGGTCGCGCAGGCCGCCCGGGCTTTCCTTGCAGTTCGGCTCTAGCGCGTAGGGCGTGTCCTGGTACTTGGCGTGGCGCTGGCGCAGTTCCAGCAGCTTGGCCTGGAAGAAGTCGGCCGCGTCCATGTCGGCCTGATAGCGCGTCTGCAGCGACGCGAACAGCGTCTTGCTGCCAGTCAGCAGGCGGGCTTCCAGCAGCGACGTGCGAATCGTGATGTCGGCGGCAGATTCGCGGATGCAGTCATCCACGGTGCGCACCGATGAGCCGATTTCCAGGCCCAGGTCCCAGCACAGGCCGATAAAGCGTTCGAGCTTGCCGGCCGTTTCGCTGTCGGGCTCGTCGCGCAGCAGCAGCAGCACGTCGACGTCCGAATGCGGAAACAGTTCGCCCCGGCCATAACCGCCCACCGCCACCAGCGCGGCGGACTTCGGCAGTTCCAGGCTGGTCCAGGCATCGATCAGCGCGGCATCGACGGCGCGGCGCAGCCTGGTCACGAGTGGCGTCACCTGGTTGTTGGCGTCGAAATCGGCAAACAGGGCCTGCTTGTCGGCCTTGAGCGTGTCGCGTATGCGCTGGCAGAGCAACAGTTCCGGCGTGGTGTCCATGAGCGGGTCGAAGGTTGGCGTGGGCACGGCTGGAAGAAGAAAGGGCGCCTTGGTGGGCGCCCTGGCAATCGGTGCGGGGATCAGGCCGCTACAGTGTCGGTGATAAACGCGGGCGGAACGGGTGAGCCTTCCGACAGCGTCAGTACTTCATATCCGGTGTCGGTGACCACAATCGTGTGCTCCCACTGGGCGGACAGGCTGCGGTCACGCGTCTTGACCGTCCATTGGTCGGGCATGGTGCGGATATCGCGCTTGCCGGCGTTGATCATCGGCTCAACGGTGAAGATCATGCCGGACTTGATTTCCATGCCGGTGTTCGGACGCCCATAGTGCAGGATCTGCGGATCGGAATGGAATACCTTGCCGATGCCGTGACCGCAATACTCGCGCACCACGGTGTAGCCCGCCGCTTCGGCGTGCGTCTGAATCGCGTGGCCGATGTCACCCAGGCGTGCGCCATTGCGCACCTGCTGGATACCCTTCCACATGCATTCATAGGTGACCTGCGCCAGGCGCTTAGCCAGGATCGACGCTTCGCCCACGACGAACATGCGGCTGGTGTCGCCGTAGTAGCCTTCCTTGGTGATGACGGTGATGTCCAGGTTCACCACGTCGCCGCCCTTGAGTACGCGGTCGCCCGGGATGCCGTGGCAGATCACGTCGTTGACCGACGTGCAGATGGCGCCGGGGAAGGGCGGGTAGCCCGGGGGTGCGTAGTTCAGCGGCGCCGGCACCGTGCCTTGCACGTCACGCATATAGGCGTGGCAAAGACGGTCGAGTTCGCCAGTGGTGACGCCGGCCTTGACGAAGGGGGTAATGTAGTCGAGGACTTCGGAGGCAAGGCGGCAAGCCACGCGCATTTGGGCGATGTCTTCGGCGGTGTTGATATGGATGCTCATGCTGCTTCGCCTGAAATGTGATGGCCCAGCCACTGACTGCGCCTGAATCTGTTCGCAAAGCGGGATTATCTCACCTTCGTGACGAGAAAGCAGGGAAATACGGCGAACGCGGCGGCCGCCATGCCGGCCCGTACCCGTCTGGCTGGTTGCGAAGGGGCTTGAGTGAAAGGCGGCTTTGTTGCTACAATCGCGGGCTGACTTGCTGCTGGCCTGGAAACAGGTGCCGTGAGTCGGCTAGCTACTTTTTGTAAATCGCTGGTCCGCCCATCCGGGGTGTTCCTTTTCAGGAATGTCGGGGCGGACTTCAGACCCAACCCTTTTGGAGTACCTCACATGTCCGTGACTATGCGCGAAATGCTGGAAGCCGGTTGCCACTTTGGCCACCAGACCCGCTTCTGGAACCCGAAGATGGCCCCCTTCATCTTCGGTCATCGCAACAAGATCCACATTATCAACCTCGAAAAGACCCTGCCGATGTTCCAGGACGCGCTGAAGTACGTGCGTCAGCTGGCAGCAAACCGCGGCACCGTGCTTTTCGTGGGTACCAAGCGTCAATCGCGCGAGATCCTGGCTGAGGAAGCCGGCCGCGCTGGCATGCCGTACGTCGACGCCCGCTGGCTCGGCGGCATGCTGACGAACTTCAAGACCGTCAAGATTTCGATCAAGCGCCTGAAGGACATGGAAGCCGCCAAGGAAGCCGGCGCGCTGGAAACCATGAGCAAGAAGGAAGCGCTGATGTTCGAGCGCGAGATGGAAAAGCTGGAAAAGTCCATCGGCGGCATCAAGGACATGGGCGGCGTTCCTGACGCCATCTTCGTGGTGGACGTCGGCTACCACAAGATCGCCGTGACCGAAGCGAACAAGCTGGGTATCCCCGTGATCGGCGTGGTCGACACGAACCACACGCCGGAAGGCATCGACTACGTGATCCCGGGTAACGACGACTCGAGCAAGGCTGTTGCCCTGTACGTGCGCGGTGTTGCCGACGCCATCCTGGAAGGCCGCGCCAACGCGGTGCAGGAAGTGGTGGAAGCCGCTCGCGGCGACGACGAATTCGTCGAAGTTCAGGAAGGCTGATTGCCCGCTGGCGCTTGAGGCCGGGGCACACCGGCCACTGGCGCCTGCCTTGCGGCAACCAAGAAAGGGGGCACTTCTGGCGCCCCCTTTTTGCAAACAGATTCAGTTGTCATCCGCCGCGGATATGATTCGCCGCGGATGAGGCCAACCAATCAAGGAGTGACAAATGGCGGCAATTACCGCAAGCATGGTTGCAGAACTGCGCGCGAAGACCGACGCGCCGATGATGGAATGCAAGAAGGCCCTGACGGAAGCCGACGGCGACCTGGACAAGGCTGAAGAGCTGCTGCGCGTCAAGCTGGGCAACAAGGCCAGCAAGGCCGCTTCGCGCGTGACCGCCGAAGGCATCGTGGTCACGTACATCGACGGCACGACCGGCGCGCTGGTTGAGCTGAACTGCGAAACCGATTTCGTGTCGAAGAACGACGACTTCCTGGGCTTCGGTGCCAAGGTTGCCGAGCTGGTGGCCAAGCAGGCTCCGGCCGATGTGGCAGCCCTGTCGGCCCTGGAACTGGACGGTTCGACGGTTGACGCTGTGCGCTCGGCCCTGATCGGCAAGATCGGCGAGAACATGACGATCCGTCGCTTCGTGCGCTACGCCAACGGCGGCAAGCTGGCTTCGTACCTGCACGGCACCCGCATCGGCGTGATGGTCGAGTTCGACGGCGACGAAGTGGCCGCCAAGGACGTGGCCATGCACGTGGCCGCCATGAAGCCGGTGTCGCTGTCGTCGGAACAGGTTCCGGCCGAGCTGATCGCCAAGGAGCGCAGCATTGCCGAGCAGAAGGCTGCCGAGTCGGGCAAGCCGGCCGAAATCGCCGCCAAGATGGTGGAAGGTTCGGTTCAGAAGTACCTGAAGGAAGTGTCGCTGCTGAACCAGCCGTTCGTGAAGAACGACAAGCAGACCGTCGAACAAATGCTGAAGGCCGTCAACACCAACGTGAAGGGCTTCACGCTGTTCGTGGTGGGCGAGGGCATCGAAAAGAAGCAGGACGACTTCGCTGCTGAAGTGGCCGCCCAGGTGGCTGCCGCCCAGAAGGGTTGATGTCCGGGTGGCGGGGCGGGTTGCCTGAAAGGGTGCCCAGCCCGCCACCGTATAATGCCGAGGGGCGCCGCAAGGTGCCCCTCTGCACAAGTACGGCCGCCGTGTGCGCCGTGCTAGTCAGTTTTCGCAGTCACCTGCGGTTAGCGCGCCTTTAAGGGGGTGTTGCCTGCAGATGACGGCGAAAACCGGCTTTCCTGCTGTCGAGTAGTCCAAATTCATGCGCGGCCGGTGATCCGTTGCTTTGTGCCGCCCGCGCCCATCCATTCGTTCAAACGAGCGATCTAGAACCTGCCCGAGGGTGAACATGCCAGCCTACAAGCGCGTCCTTCTGAAACTGTCCGGTGAGGCCCTGATGGGCGACGATGCCTTCGGCATCAACCGGGCGACCATCGAAGGCATGGTCAATGACATTGCCGAAATCGTGAAGCTTGGCGTCCAGGTGGCCGTGGTCATCGGCGGCGGCAACATCTTCCGCGGCGTGGCCGGCGGTGCCGCCGGCATGGACCGTGCCACGGCCGACTACATGGGTATGCTGGCCACGATGATGAACGCACTGGCGCTGCAGGATGCCATGCGCCACGCCAACATCGAGGGCCGCGTGCAGTCGGCCCTGCGCATGGACCAGGTGGTCGAGCCTTATATCCGCCCGCGTGCGATTCGCCAGCTCGAAGAGGGCAAGGTGGTGATCTTTGCCGCCGGTACCGGCAACCCGTTCTTCACGACCGATACGGCCGCTGCGCTGCGCGGTTCGGAAATCGGCGCGGAAATCGTGCTCAAGGCCACCAAGGTGGACGGCGTCTACACGGCCGATCCCAAGAAGGACCCGAGCGCCACGCGCTATACGACGATCACGTTCGACGAAGCCATTTCCCGCAATCTGCAGGTGATGGACGCCACCGCGTTTGCGTTGTGCCGTGACCAGAAGCTGCCGATCAAGGTGTTCTCCATCGTTAAGCCGGGTGCGCTGAAGCGTGTGATCCTGGGCGAGGACGAAGGTACGCTAGTGCACGTTTAATGGGTCCGGACCGCATCAAAATGCTGATTCGGTCCGGCCTGAGAGTAGAATGTTTCATTTTCGATCCCGCCCGCCGGGATCCTGTCTGGCTGTTTTCCGGAGGTAAACATGACCGTCGCCGACACAAAGAAGAGCGCCGAGCAGAAAATGCAGAAGTCGATCGATTCCTTCAAGGCCGATCTGGCGAAGATTCGTACCGGCCGCGCGCATACCGGTCTGCTGGACCACGTTCAGGTGGACTATTACGGCTCGCCGGTACCCATCAGCCAAGTGGCCAACGTTGGCCTGGGCGATGCTCGCACGATCACCGTGCAGCCGTGGGAAAAGAAGATGGTGCAGGCCGTGGAAAAGGCGATTCGCGACGCCGACCTGGGCCTTAACCCGGCAACGATGGGTGATGTCATCCGCGTACCGATGCCTCCGCTGACCGAAGAGCGCCGCAAGGAGCTGATCAAGGTGGTCAAGAGCGAGGCAGAGGGTGCCAAGGTGGCCGTGCGCAACCTGCGCCGTGACGCCAACGAGCAGTTCAAGAAGCTCGTGAAGGACAAGACGATCTCGGAAGACGATGAGCGCCGCGGCACGGACGACGTCCAGAAGCTGACGGACAAGTACGTGAGCGAGATCGACAAGCTTGTCGCCGAGAAAGAGAAGGAGATCATGACGGTGTAAGGCCGTCCCGGCGGCCCGTCCGCCGGGGTAGTCACGCACCGTCCGCGAATCCATGCAGCATATCAGTTCGACGCTCGGCGTTCCCGATACCACTTATGTGCCACGACACGTTGCCATCATCATGGATGGCAACGGCCGCTGGGCGACGCAGCGTCACCTGCCGCGTGTGGCCGGCCACACGCGTGGTCTGGATACCGTGCGCGAAATCGTGCAGGCCTGCGCCTCACGCGGCGTACAGTACCTGACGCTGTTTGCATTCAGCTCAGAGAACTGGCGCCGTCCCGCGGACGAGGTGTCCTTCCTGATGCGCCTGTTCATGACGGCCCTGCGCCGCGAGGTGGTCAAGATGCACGCCAACAACATCCGCCTGCGGGTGGTTGGCGACCTGGCGCGTTTCAGTCCGCGTATCCAGCAGATGATCAAGGACGCGGAGGCCCGCACGGCCGGCAATACCGGCCTGACCGTGACCATCGCGGCCAACTATGGCGGCCGCTGGGACCTCCTGCAGGCCATGCGCAAGATGCTGGCCCGCTCGCCGATGCTCGAAGGCGAGTCGATCGATGAGTCGCTGCTGGCGCCGCACCTGGCAATGTCCTATGCGCCGGAGCCGGACCTGTTCATTCGCACGGGCGGCGAGCAGCGCATCAGCAATTTCCTGCTTTGGCAGCTTGCGTACACCGAGCTGTATTTCACCGACACGTTCTGGCCCGATTTCGATGCCGCCGAGCTCGACAAGGCCTTTGCGTCCTACCGCCAGCGCGAACGCCGCTTTGGCCGGACCAGCGCCCAAGTGGTGGCGCCGGGCCTGTCGGGAACGGCCTGAGCCTGCCCGCACCTTCTTACCACCCACGGGAACCGCAGCCGCATGCTTCTGACCCGCGTTATCACCGCCGTATGCCTGTTGCTGTTGATCCTGCCGATCCTGTTCCTGGCGCCACCTTCGGCGCTGGCGGTGCTGGTGGCGGTCATCGTGCTGCTGGGTGGCTGGGAGTTCGGCCGCCTGATCGGCCTGCCGCGGCCCTGGCCCTATGTTTACGCGGTGGTTTGCCTGCTGGCGCTGGTGGCCTGGCATCTGGCCCCGTCCGGCTACGCGATCGACTGGCTGCTTGAGGCTTCGCTCGTAGCGTGGGGCGTGGCGCTGGTCCTGCTTGCGCGGGGCGTACGCAAGGCAACGCCGGGCTTCACCGTGCTGGGCGTCGTGCTCGGGCTGATCATGCTGCCGGCATTCGGTCATGCGGTCATGGTGCTTCGCGCCGCCGGCGTGGGCGTGCTGCTGACCGCCGCGGTGCTGGTGTGGGCTGCCGACATCGGCGCTTATTTCGTCGGTAAGGCAATCGGCAAACGCAAGCTGGCGCCGACCATCAGCCCGGGCAAGTCCTGGGAAGGCGCGATTGGCGGCTGGCTGCTGGCGATGATCGTGGCGTTGGGCCTGGCGGCCAGCCATGCATTCGCTCCCACCTGGTATTCGCTGATCGCCGATAAGGGCGGTCTCGGCTTGCTGGCCATGCTGACGACACTGCTGGTCGCGGCCAGTGTGGTCGGTGATCTTTTCGAATCGCTGCTCAAGCGCCAGACTGGCATCAAGGACAGCAGCCGGCTGCTGCCGGGCCACGGCGGTATCCTGGATCGCATCGACGCGCTGATCCCGGTGTTTCCGCTGGCGGCGCTGCTGCTGGCCTGGGTCTGAACACAACTGAATTCCTCTGTTATATGCAACGCATTACGATTCTGGGCGCCACGGGCTCCATCGGTGAAAGCACGCTGGATGTGGTGCGCCGCCATCCGGACCGTTACACGGTGCATGCGCTCAGCGCTCATCGGCAGGTGGATAAGCTGGCTGCCGCATGTGTGGAGTTTCGCCCGGCGCGGGCGGTGGTCGGATCGGCTGAAGCGGCACGCGAACTCGAAGGCAAGCTACGTCCGGCCGGCGTGACTACCGAGGTCGGCTACGGTCCGGAGGCGCTGGATTCGATCGCCTCGGACGCAGGAACCGATGCGGTGATGGCCGCCATCGTGGGCGCTGCGGGCCTGCGCTCGTCGCTGGCGGCTGCGCGCGCGGGCAAGCGCGTGCTGCTGGCCAACAAGGAATCGCTGGTGATGTCGGGCAGCATCTTCATGGATGCGGTGCACCATCACGGCGCCACGCTGCTGCCGATCGATAGCGAGCACAACGCCATTTTCCAGTGCCTGCCGACCAGCGATCCGCGTTATGGCGCGGGGGTGTCGAAGGTGCTACTGACGGCGTCGGGCGGCCCGTTCCGGACCCGCGATCCGGCGACCCTGCACGACATCACGCCGGACCAGGCTTGTGCCCATCCGAAGTGGGTGATGGGGCGCAAGATCTCGGTCGACTCGGCCACGATGATGAACAAGGGGCTTGAGGTCATCGAGGCCCACTGGCTGTTCGGCGCGCCGGCGGACAAGATCGAGGTGCTGATCCACCCTCAGAGCATCGTGCATTCGATGGTGGCCTACGCCGACGGTTCGGTGCTGGCGCAGCTCGGCAACCCCGATATGCGCACGCCGATTGCCTACGGGATGGCCTATCCGGAGCGCATCGATTCGGGCGTGACGCCACTGGACCTGACCGTTGCGGGCGGACTCCATTTTGAGATTCCTGACCTTGAGCGGTTCCCGTGCCTCGGGTTAGCCTTTGATGCATTGCGAGCTGGCGGGGTTGCGCCGGCCGTGCTGAATGCTGCAAATGAGGTAGCCGTGGAGGCCTTCCTGGCCGGTAGTATCCGGTTTACGGATATCGCTCGCGTGGTGGCTGATGTGCTGGAGCAGCCCGCCGAGGGCGAATCCGCTTCGCTCGAGGGTGTACTGGCGGCCGATGCCGCGGCACGCGGTGCCGCCCAGGCGTTGCTGAAACAACTGGCCAGCCGTTGATCGGTATCACGGCCCGGCCCGGATCTGGAAAGGGGGACTTGCCATGCAAACCGTGATCGCCTTTGTCGTCGCCCTCTGTGTCCTGATCTTCGTGCATGAGATGGGCCACTATCTGGCCGCGCGCGCTTGCGGGGTCAAGGTCCTGCGGTTCTCGATCGGTTTCGGCCGGCCGCTGGCGCGCTGGGTCAGCAAGGGGCGCGACCGCACCGAGTGGACGCTGGCAGCCATTCCGCTCGGCGGCTACGTCAAGATGCTCGACGAGCGCGAGCGGGACCCGGAGACCGATCCGCCCATCGACGCCGCCGAACTGCCGCGTGCCTTCAATCGGCAACCCGTTGGCAAGCGTTTTGTCATCGTGGCGGCGGGTCCGCTTGCCAATTTCGCCCTCGCCATTGCGCTGTATCTGGTGCTTTTCGCCGGCGGCATGCGCGAGCCGGTGCCCGTGCTTTCCACGCCGGCAGCCGGTACGGTGG
This sequence comes from Cupriavidus sp. 291-E7, assembly GCF_057798835.1. Classification (NCBI taxonomy): domain Bacteria; kingdom Pseudomonadati; phylum Pseudomonadota; class Betaproteobacteria; order Burkholderiales; family Burkholderiaceae; genus Cupriavidus; species Cupriavidus sp. 291-E7. The sequence continues at coordinate 1,800 of NZ_JBYOJV010000018.1, read as the reverse complement.
CGGCGCAGGCAGGGGTGCGCGACGGCGACCGTGTGCTGTCGCTGGCAGCGAATGGCCAGACTGAGCCGGTTCGCTCCTGGAATGACCTGCGCATGGCCGTATTTGCCCAGGGATTCGGCGATGCACGCGCGGTATTGCACGTACGCGGTGCAGACGGCGCCGAGCGGGATATCGCGCTTGGGCGCCTGCCGGATACCGGCGGCAACCCGGATCAAGACCCCCTCGCCACCCTTGGGCTGGCGCTGAAGGGCGGGCCAGTCACCATCACCGAGATCGTTGCGGATTCGGCCGCCCAGCGGGCTGGCCTGCGCGGCGGGGACAGGATCGTGGCCTGGCAAGGCCAGCCGCTGAGCCAGGCGGGCGAGCTGATTCGCGGCGTGCGGGCACGGCCGGGGCAGGAAGTCACGCTTGGCATCGAACGCGAAGGCCGGCGTCTGGACGTGGCCGTGAAACTGGATGCCGCTCCGGGCGGCAAGGCCGAAACCGAAGGGGCCGCACCCGCGATGGTCGGCAAGCTGGGCGCGGCGCTGAACCAGGCCGTGCAGACCGAGATCGTGCGATATCCGTTCACGCAGGCGCTGGCGCGCGCGGCGGACCAGGTCTGGAGCACCAGCACGCTGTCATTGAAGCTGCTTGGCAAAATGCTGATCGGCCAGGCATCGCTGCAGAATCTGAGCGGCCCGCTGACCGTGGCCGACTATGCCGGCCGTGCCGCCAACATGGGTTGGCAGCCGTTCGTGAGCTTCCTTGCGCTGGTCAGTGTCAGCCTCGGTGTACTGAATTTGTTACCTATTCCGGTGCTGGATGGGGGGCATTTGCTGTATTATTGCGTGGAATTTTTGACTGGCAGGCCTGTACCAGACCACTGGCAAGCGATGCTGCAGAAGGTCGGCATCGCGTGCATCTTGCTCCTGACCTCACTCGCTTTGTTCAATGACGTCAGCCGACTGTTTCTTGCGCGCGGCTAGTTTCGCGCAGCCGGAAACGTCTGTCGGCCGGGGGCGGTCGCATTCCGAGGGGGTTTTCCCCGTCGGGCGGGATCAGTCTTGCCGGTATTGTCAGGCGTAGCTGCAATCGGCGTTGGAGCCAACACCCTGCATGAAATCGATGAGGAAGAGGGGATCGACTTTGATCAGAAATAAGCGCATCTCGCTGAGCTTGCTGACGAGTGCCATTATTGCGGCATGGAGCCCGGTGGGTTGGGCCGCAGATCCGTTTGTGGTCAAGGATATTCGCGTTGAAGGCCTGCAGCGCGTGGAGCCGGGTACGGTCTTCGGCTATCTTCCGGTTCGAGTCGGCGAGACGTTCACCGACGACAAAGGCGCCGATGCGATTCGCGCGCTCTACAATACCGGCTTTTTCAAGGACGTGCAGATCCGCGCCGAAGATGGCGTGCTGGTCGTGCAGGTCGAGGAACGCCCGGCAATCTCCCAGTTGGAATTCGTCGGCATCAAGGAATTCGACAAGGACACGCTGCGCCGCTCGCTGCGTGCCGTGGGCGTAGCCGAGGCGCGTTACTACGACAAGGCGCTGATCGACAAGGCCGAGCAGGAACTGAAGCGCCAGTACGTGGCCCGCGGCTACTACGCGGCCGAGGTCCAGACCACCGTGACACCGGTGGACCGCAATCGCGTGTCCGTGGTGTTCAACGTCGAGGAAGGCCCGGTCGCCAAGATCCGTCAGATCAATATCGTCGGCAACAAGGCTTTCAAGGAAAGCACGCTGCGCGACGAGATGCAGCTGTCCACACCGAACTGGCTGTCCTGGTACACGAAGAACGATCTCTATTCCAAGCAGAAG
>NZ_JBYOJV010000017.1:0-142314 GCF_057798835.1 Cupriavidus sp. 291-E7 | reverse complement strand
GGTTCTTCGGAGAATTCCGGGGACTGAATTGCCACATTCCGTATCCTAATGGCCGTTAAGACGGCTGTTGAGGAACGGGATGCTGGATCGGAAGACGCTGCAGGCCTTGGGCTGCTGGGATGGCTACAGGCTGGATCGGGTGGTATGGCCTGAAGGGGAGAGCCGTACGCTGGCGCTGTACTTGAAGCCAGTCAGCAAGGTCATGTACTGCGAGGAATGCGGATCGAAGTGCCGGCAGGTCCATGAAACGGTGGTGCGGCGCGTGCGCGATCTTCCGCTGTTCGAGTACCGGGTGGTGCTGCATGTCCCCCGCAGGCGCGTCTGGTGCGATCAATGCGGGGGGCCGCGACTCGAGCGGCTCGAATGGCTTGGGCGCTACCAGCGTGTCACAGCCAGGCTGGCGCAGGCCTGCGGGCAGTTGCTGCGTCACTGCACGGTGCAGGCCGTGGCGGCTTTCTATGACCTGGGCTGGCATACCGTCAAGACGATCGACAAGGCGCGCCTGCGCGAGGCAGTCGTCGAGCCGGACTGGTCCAGCATCCGCTACCTGGCCATGGACGAATTCGCGCTGCACAAGGGCCATCGCTATGCGACGGTGGTGGTCGATCCGATTGGGCGGCAAGTGCTCTGGATCGGTCAGGGCCGCTCGCGCGAGACGGCGCGCGCCTTCTTTGCGCAACTCCCGGCAGGCGCGGCAGAGCGCATCGAGGCCGTTGCCATCGACATGACGACCGCCTATGAACTGGAGATCCGCGAGCATTGCCCGCAGGCTGAGGTGGTCTTCGACCTCTTCCACGTCGTGGCCAAGTACGGGCGCGAGGTGATCGACCGGGTCCGTGTAGATCAGGCCAACCGCCTGCGGCACGACCGTCCGGCCAGACGGGTACTCAAGTCCACGCGCTGGCTACTGCTGCGCAACAAGGAGAACCTGAGCGACCCTCAAGCCGTGCATCTGAACGAGGTGCTGCAGGCCAATCAGCCGTTGCTGACGGTCTACATCCTGAGAGACGAGCTCAAGCGGCTGTGGTTCTACCGCCGCCCGGGATGGGCGCAAAAGGCGTGGGAGCATTGGTGTGAACAGGCAAGCCAGAGCCGGATTCCGGCTCTCGAACTGTTCGCCCAGCGCCTGAAAGCCTATTGGCACGGCATCATCGCCCGATGCCGGCACCCGCTGAACACGAGCGTCGTAGAGGGCATCAACAACACCATCAAGGTCATCAAGCGTAGGGCCTACGGCTACCGCGACGAGGAATACTTCTTCCTGAAGATCAAGGCTGCCTTCCCCGGAATTCCTCGTTGAACCATTTAAATCCCCGGTTGATCTCCGGCGCTACTTCAAAAGATGGAAATGCTGAGTGTCGCTTGCATTGAGCGCCGCAGCGATGGCGTATGAAAGGTGCGGCTGGTCTGGAGGGGCGGAGAAAAAGGATGCCACACGGAGGGGAACCCGCGTGGCATCGAAGCATGAGTACAGGGGAGGGGTCGACCCCGGACTCTGTGACTCACCCGCATTGCACGGGCGAAGGCAGTGTAAGAAGACAATTCCTATTCGAGAATCGGAATACTCTGAAATGTGATCCGAATTTTCGGAGCCTTGATGCATTCATGGCCCGGCTGTTGCCTGCGTGCGGCCCCAATGAAAACGCCGTGGCGGTGGCCACGGCGCTGTTTTTCAAAGGAAGATTCTGGCGGGGCGCTATGCCTGGGCTGCGCTGTGTGGAGCGTTGGATCGATGCAGGTTTGCTTCACCGCCATGCGTAAGGCTCTCGATCTCCTGGTCCTTTTCTTCCCACTGCTGGGCGAGCCAATGATGAAATTCCGAGCGGAATGCCGAGTCACCGCTGTAGTCGCCGGTGCAGAAGCTCTCCGGGATCGGGATCTGGCGAATTCTCACGACGATTCGGCCAGCACGGCCACGGGCCAGGTCCCAGAAACTAGGCACGCCATCGGGATAGACGATCGTTGCATCGACCAGCGAGCCGAATTGCGCGCCCATCGCATTCAGAGTCGTGGCCAGCGCACCGGCTCGTGGCTTGAGCAGGTGGCGGTACGGCGACGATTGCGTGACGCGCTTGGCCTCTGAAAAGCGCGTGCCTTCCGCAAACACCATCACGCTCGTCGGCACGAGTTTGAATTTCTCGCAGGCACGCCGGGCGGTGTCCTGATCCTGACGGCCGCGTTTCGGCTTGCGGCGCAGTTGCGCCTTGCTATAGCGCTTCATGAATGGGAAATCCAGCGCCCACCAGGCCAGGCCGATGACCGGCACATAGAGCAACTGCTGCTTCAGGAAGAACTTCAGCAGCGGAATGCGCTTGTTCAGCGCACCCTGGAGTACGAAGATGTCCACCCAGGTCTGGTGATTACAGTTCACCAGATACCAGTCGTCGCGCTTCAGGCCGGAATTTCCCTGGATATCCCAGATTCCTGGCTGCAGCAGCGAAATCCAGCGCGTGTTGCACGATATCCAGTAGGTGGCAATACCGTTGAGAACCGGATCGATGCGCCGGCGTACGGCCCGCATCGGCATCGCCAGTTTGATCAACGCGAGCAGAACGATCGGTACGAAGCAGAGCACCGTATTGATGGCCAGCAAGGCGGCACTAATCAGTCCGATTAGCCCGCCCATCCGTCGATGTCTTGCGACGGATGGCCGGTGGCTGGCGGTATCGGTGTTGCGGGGCAAGGCGGGCGCGGGCAGAGGGCCTACGCGAGCGGGCTGTGAGGAAGGGGGGGTCGCATTCATGCCCGCCAGTGTGCAAGAGCGGCTAGCGTGCCCTTTTGTTCTGGATCAATTTGGCGAAAAGTCGACTCACTTGTCACCGGTAGTCGGAGTAGGACGTGTGCGTCCGTCCCTACTTCTGTGGCGCCGGTTCCGCTGGCGGCTTCGGGATGCCCGCGTCCAGCAACGCGGCAATCTCGGGATCTCGCTGGCGGACATCCCATTCACCGGCGGAGACCTTGGCGAAATGCTCGACGCAGAGCTGTGCGACGACCTTGGGCTCGTCGTGCTCCAACGCCACATGCATCAAATCCAGCTGCTGATTGGTGAAACTCTCGATCAGCGTCGCATGCTGGGTGAGCAATTCCTGGTTGGCGCGGCGCTCGTCTTCGCTGGCGCCGGTTGCCGCTGCGGCTTCCAGTCGATCGCGGTAGTACCTGGCAACAGTCAGGTGGGCGGCATTTCGTTCCTGCCACTGCTTCCAGGACGCCTCTACCGCAAGACGGGTACCGGGCGCGTGCTCGACGCAAAACTCCACCATGTTCCGAAGGATGGCTTCGTCCAGTTGCGGAGCCAGACCAGCAGAGATTTCCAGCTCGCTGCGCGCGGGTTGCGGCTGGGGCTGGGCAGCGGATGCGCGTTCTTCACCGGAGCACGCGGTCAACGCAAGAATGGCCGCGCCCGCGGTCAAGGCTGCGTAGAGGTTTCTGAAGCGGTGCATCTGGTTCCTAGCGCCAATACGTCCGTGACGTCGATGCGACGCCAGGTTCCGTGGGCGCGACAGTATAGCGGGATCGCGGCGCCACAATCGCTGCACTGGGCCACGCCCAAGTAAAATGCCGGTCTTCTTCGATTCAGCATGATGGTTCACCCAATGGCAGTGATGCAAGGCAGGCAGCAGGCAACGATGATCGGGCTGGTCGCGGTCGTACTCTGGAGTTCGATCGTGGGCCTGATCCGTGGCGTCAGCGAGAGCTTTGGCGCCACGGGCGGGGCGGCGCTGATGTACAGCATCGCGTCCGTGCTGCTTTGGTTTTCGGTCGGCCCCGTGCGGCTGAAGGCACAGCCGAGGTCATACCTGATCTGGGGCAGCCTGCTGTTCGTGTCATACGAGCTGTGCCTGTCACTGTCGATCGGCTATTCAAACAGCGCCAGGCAAGCCATCGAAGTGGGCATGGTCAACTACCTCTGGCCGAGCTTCACGATGCTCGCCGCCATCCTGTTCAACGGGCAGCGGGCCAACTGGCTGGTCGTGCCCGGTTTTCTGATTGCGATTCTGGGGATTGCCTCGGTACTGGGCGGCGACCAGGGGCTGGACCCGGCTGGCATGCTTCTCAACGTGCGGGACAACCCTCTGAGCTACGGCCTGGCATTTGCGGGCGCCGTGATCTGGGCAGGCTATTGCACGGTGACGGCGCGGATTGCCCAGGGAAAAAACGGCGTCACGCTGTTCTTCATCCTGACGGCGCTCGCGCTCTGGGGAAAATATCTGTTCACGGGCGGCGAGACGATGGCAATCAGCCTGACCGGCATGACCTATCTGGCGTTGGCCGCGTGCGCGATGGGGTTCGGCTATGCGGCGTGGAATGTCGGCATCCTGCGGGGCAACGTGACCGTGCTGGCCGGCGCCTCGTATTTCATTCCCGTGCTATCGGCCGCGCTGGCCGCCGCGCTGCTGAATGCGCCACTGTCGTTCGCATTCTGGAAAGGGGCGGCGCTGGTGTGCGCGGGTTCCATCCTTTGCTGGCTGGCTACCCGCGGTCGGGGCAAAACGGTATCGGCCTCGGCGGACGCCGGTGAAAATCAAAAGCACGCCCCATGAAGATCGACTGCCGGCCAGCGGCTTGAGCACGAATGGCCGGCGCAGGCATAGGCGCGCTACAGCCTTATTCCAGCTGGATATTGGCGTGCTTGACGACCTCGGCCCAGCGTCTGGTGTCGTCGCCGATCACTTTGTCGAGGTTTTGCGCGTTGCCATAGAACGGCTGCGCCCCCTGCGTGGTCAGCTGCCTGACCATCGCCGGGTCCGTGGCGATTGCCTTTACCGTGTCCTGCAGCTTCCTGACGATTTCAGGGCTGGTGCCGGCTGGGGCCATCAGCGCTGACCACGACTCCGTTTCCGCGTCCTTGATGCCAAGCTCGGCGAACGTTGGCACGTCAGGGATCGCCGGATTCCTTTGCCGGCTGGCCACGCCGAGCAACCTTACTTTCCCGGACTTCACATACGGCTGCAGCCCAGGCAGGTTGGCAAACAGAATCTGAATCTGGCCAGCCAGCAGATCGGTCGTTGCCGGCCCGGCGCCCTTGTAGGGAACATGGGTGAACTTGACGCCGGTACGCAGCATGAACAGCTCTCCGATCATGTGATTGACGGACCCCTGGCCCGCCGACCCCATATTGAGCTTGCCCGGGTTCGCGCGGGCGTACTGGATCAGCTCCGCGACGTTCTTCGCGGGTGCATTCGCGGAGACGGCCAGCACATTCGGCACCGTGGCAAACAGCGCGATCGGTGTGAAGTCCTTCGACGGCGAGAACGGCAGATTCCGCGACACCAGCGGCTGGATGACCTGACTGCCCATCGTCGCGTACAGCAGCGTGTAGCCATCGGCACGTGCCTTGGCCACGAATCCCGCACCGATGGCGCCGCCCGCGCCGGGCTTGTTGTCGACAACCACCGGTTGCCCGAGCATCTGGGACATGTGCGTGGCCAGCAGCCGCGCCGTGAGATTGACGGTGCCGCCAGGTGCGAATGGCACGACCAGCGATACGGGCTTGTCGGGATAGCCTTGCGCGCCGACGGGGGTGCAGCACGCCATCGCCGCGACGAGCACAGCGGTGAACTTGAACATGATCGTCTCCTTCAGTCGTCAGCTGGCCTGTGCCAGAGCTTGCTGCGCGTGTCCCGATGCGGCGATGGCCCGGCTGCGTTGTTCCAGCAACATGGCGGCGTCATGAATGCGCTTGTCGGTGGCATCCAGCGCCTCGGCGCGCACGTTGAGTGCGGAGCGCTGTGCGTCGATCCGCTCGCGCACGCATTGCGGGGCTGGCGCGCCGTACGACTGACGTCCATTGACATTGCAGATCGGATCGAGGCATTTTGCAACGTCCTCGGCGGCAAGCGCGGCCCGGCGCCCAACCTGCTGCTGCGTTGCATCGTCGATCATCGCCGTCGTGATCGCGATGGCCGGCAGCCCTTCGTCAAGCGCGCGGCGGACGACGGCGCCAATGATGTGATGCGCATCGCGGAACGACAGATCGGCTTTGCGCACGAGCAGGTCGGCCAGATCGGTCACCGCGGAGAAGTCGTTCGCCGCGCGCGATGCCATGCGCTCACGCTCCGGTTGCACGTCGCGCACGAGCAGTGCCATCAGTTCCAGGCATTTCAGCGCCTCTTCGCAGCTTTCCCAGCACGTACGGGTGCTTTCACGGCTGCTGTCGCCCGAATGCGTGAAGTGCGAGGATTTCACGGTCGTCAGTGCGGCAGACGTCAGCCCGATCAGATGCGCGGTCTTGCCGCGCAGGTATTCGAGCACGACCGGGTTTTTCTTCTGCGGCATGATGCTCGACGTACCGGCAATGCTGTCCGGAAACGACAGGAAACCGAACTCGGGTGTCGACCAGATATAGAAGTCCTGCACCATCCGGCTGCAAGTGATCATCATGATCGAGAGCGCCGCGCTAAGCTCCAGCGCGAAGTCACGCGACGCCACGCTATCCAGCGCGTTGCCAAGCGGCCGGCTGAAGCCCAGCAGATTGCTGGTCAGTGTGCGATCGATCGGAAATGACGTCCCCGCCAGTGCGCATGCGCCCATCGGACAGCCGTCGAGCGTTTCCAGAACATGCAGCAGGCGGTCGATGTCGCGGGACCAGGCATCGACCAACGCCGAGAAGTAGTAGCCGTAGGTGATGGGCTGGGCGGCCTGCATGTGGGTATAGCCGGGCATGACATGGTCGGCGTAGGTATCGGCCTGGTCGAGCGCGCCATCGCATAGCGCCACGAGCGCTGCGCAAATCCGCGCCACGTAGCCACGGGCCCGAATCCGGTCGTTGGTCGCGCCAATATCGTTACGGCTGCGGGCCGTATGCAGGCGGCCGCCAACATTCTGTCCGACCTGCCGGATCAGATGCGCTTCGTAGTTGAAATAGGCGTCTTCTCGTGCCGGATCGAGTTCCACGGCGTCCGGGCCGTGCCGCTGGATTTCAAGAAGGGCGTTTGCCAGCGTCGACGTGGTGCTTTCGTCGAGAATATCCTGCTGATCCAGCATAACCAGATGGGCCAGATTAATTTGCGTCAGGACGTCGAAATTCTTGTTGAAGAATTCTCGCGTGGTGCGGGGCTGGAAAATATATTGGATAACCTCCGGCGCGGGAGGCTGTTTCAGGCGGCGGCTGACTTTCGATTCCATGTTCAAACTCATTTGTATAAGACCTGCACCGAGTTTGGTTTTCGCCAACCCATACGTCAAATCAGCGTCTCATAGCATCCTATACAATTCCGATATGGGACGAGTTGAGATGCGGCGTACCCGCCATGCGTGCCACAATCCTCGTCTTACTGGAGGCGTTCGATGAATTTCAAGGAGATTGAGGCGTTTCGGGCCGTGATGATGTCGCGCTCCATGACGACCGCGGCCGGCCTGCTGCATACCTCCCAGCCCAATATCAGCCGATGGATCGGGATGCTCGAGCGCAAGGTGGGTTTCCAGCTATTCCAGCGCGTAGGGACCAAGTTGCTGCCGACAGCCGAGGCCGAGGCGTTCTATGCGGACGTCGAACGGGCGTTCATGGGGCTTGAATCTCTCGGCGAAAGCGCGAACTCCATTCGGCGCCGAGGTACGGGATTACTGCGCATCGGTGCCGTCGGTTCCATCGCGGAAAGCGTTTTGCCGGACGCGCTGGCGATTTTCAGGAAACATTTTCCCGATATTCCCGTGTTGCTCAACACCGGCCGCTCCGACGTTGTCGCAAAATGGACCGCGACCGGCTTTTGCGATATTGGCTTCTGCTCCGTGCCGACAGATTTGGCGAGCCTGCACTACGAGGAAATCAACGTCGCACGCGGCGTGTGCATCGTGCCCGGTTCTCACCGCCTGGCAAACCGAACCGTTCTGGAGCCGGCCGATTTCGAAGGCGAGCATTTCATCTCCCTGCCGACGGAAAGCGCGAACCGGAACGAGATCGACAGCCACTTCCCGACGGGCAGCCGCGTGCTCGCCATCGAGACGCCTTACGCCACCACGATCTGCAAAATGGTCGGCAAGGGGCTTGGCGTGTCCATCGTCAGCCCGATCGTCAGTCGCGCGCTGAATCTGGCCGATGTGCGCGAAATCCCGTTCTCGCAAGAGGTCATGTTCCGAAGCTTCGCGGTGACCTCGGACCATTTCCCGCTGAACTTCCTGGCCAGCCGCATCGCGCAATGCATACGGCAGGCGTTCGACGCATTTCATTGACCGGTATGCTGGGCCGGAAGATTTGACTCTTGTCGAGTTCCGCCCGCTGAAGGATCAGGCTGGAACCTCCGCGGTGCGGTGATCGGCGCGGTGGGCATGCGAGAACATGCCAGGCATTGCACGCCCCGATTTTGTATAGGTCAGCGTCCAGAAAACCGATCGATTCCCCGCTCCAAAACCAAAACGGCCGACAATGCCTCCGCACTGTCAGCCGCATCACCAGGCTTACACCTCGCGCACTTACATCCGATACCGCACCGTCCCCATCACACTACGCGGGGCGCCCGGCATGTTCAGGTTCGGGCTCGATCCGTGACCTGAAACGATGTAGCCCTGATTGAACAGGTTGTACACGTTGAGCTGCGCTTCGAATTTGCCGCGGCGGTACCAGGCCACCATGTCGGCCGTGACGTAGCCGGGCAGCGTCACGGTGTTGGCCGGATCGGCCTGTCGTGCGCCCACCAGGTTCAGGCCACCGCCCAGACCAAAGCCGTGGCCCAGGTCTTTCGTGATCCAGAAGTTGCCGGAATGGCGCGGCGTCAGCGTGGCCTGCTTGCCCTGCAGTGCCGGGGTCGACTTGGTGATCTCGGCATCCAGGTAGGCATAGCCGGCCAGCATGCGCCAGCCGCCGCCGAGTTCGGCCGCGCCGCTCAGTTCCAGACCGTCGGTGCGTTGTTCGCCGATCGGGATCAGCGCCGTGTTCGTGGCGTTGGCAACCTTGATGTTGGTACGTTCGATGCGGAACAGCGAGACGGTCGTGGTGGCCTTTCCATCGTGCCAGTCATACTTGGCGCCGACTTCGGTGTTGCGCGTGGTTTCCGGTGCCAGTTGAGCGTTGTTCGCGGCCAGCGAGAACGCTTCGCCGGACGGCTGGAACGAGCGGCTCCAGGAAACGTAGTACGACTGCTGCTTCGACGGCTGCCACACCAGACCGGCGCGAGGGCTCCAGTTATTGTCCGTGCGCGACAGGTTCTGCTGTCCGGCCACGCGCTGGATCGTCTCCTGTTCGAAGCGGTCGTAGCGCACGCCAACCAGCGCCTTCCACTGTTCGCTGAGCTGGATCATGTCCTGCGTATAGATCCCGAGCGTCTTGAAGATGCCGAGGTTGCTCGTTCCCGGATTGCCGCCCAGCAAGCGCGGCAGCGTGGGCAGAACGGGATTGAACAGGTCGACCGTCGCGATGTTGTTACGCGAATAGTTCACCAGATCCTTGTTCTGCTGGCCCACTTCCACGCCATACAGCAGTTCATGCTTCATGCCGAAGATCTCGGCCTTCTGCGTCAGATCGGTCTGATTGAACCAGCCGTGTTCCTCACGATAGACGTTCGAACGGTTCAGGCTGACGGTCAGCGCCGATTCGTTGACGGTGCCCGGCAGCGTGTTATTCCGATCCAGCGAGTAGTGGTAGTAGCGCGTCGCATTGCGGATCGACCAGTTCTCGTTGAAGCGGTGATTGACCGTGGCCGTGCCCGAATACACGCGGCTCTGGCTGTAGTCGGCGTCACGCGCATTGGCGGCGCCGTAGTACGTGGACGGATCGACGGCAACCGGCCGGCCCTTGTACGCGGGAATGCCAAAGTCGGTGACGCGCCGGTCTTCCAGGTAGTCGGCCTGCAACAGAACCGTGGTCTGCGGCGCGATGCGAAGTTCCAGCGACGGCGCCACCGCGGTGCGGTTCAGGAACTGCTGCGATCGGTAGCTGTTCGCTTCCTCATGGGCGGCGGTGATGCGGAAGGCTGCGGCGCCATCGGCGAACACGCGGCCCACGTCGCCTTCGACGCGGCGGTCGGCCCACATGCCGTAGCTCAGCGCAAAGTCGGTGACGTCGATGCCCGGCTTCTTGGTCACGCGATTGATCAGACCGCCCGACGAACCACGGCCATACAGCACTGCGGCCGGTCCCTTGACGACTTCCACGCGGTCGACGTTGGACAGATCGCGGAAGTAAAGCGCATCGTCACGAATGCCGTCGACGAACTGGTCGGCAATCGCGGTGAAGCCACGAATCGATACCTGATCGCGCTGTCCGTCGCCGGTGGAAAAACTCACGCCCGGCACGTTCTTCAGCGCGTCCTGCATCGACGTGGCGTGCTGGTCTTGCATGACCTCGGCGGTCACCACGTTCACGGTTTGCGGAACGTCGCGCAGCGGTGCGTCGGTCTTGGTGGCGCTGATCGCGTTGGGCGGGTTATAGCCCGCGCCAAGTTCCTTGCTGACGTCGGCCTTGACGGTGACGGGTGGCAGCGATTGCGGTTCGGGCGTTGCGGTTTGTCCGTGGACCAGGCTGACCAGCAGTGCAGGGCATGCTGCCAGGGTTCGAACAATATATTTCGTGTGCAGATAACGGCTCATTTCCCTCTTTGTACCTTCTGTAACGCACTGTAATTATTGGAATGGGAGCGATTATCATTTGCACCTATGCCTTAGGTCAATGTGGTTTTTCAGATACTGACTATTGAGGCGTATTGTCCGCACGCGGGAATTGCGGTGACGAATAGGGCAGCTACGGCGGAGGGAAATCCGTAAAGTGATCTTTCAGGCTTGCGTCTTCGCTTGTGCTGGCGCCTGAAATTTCTCGATCAGGAAGTCGATAAAGGCACGCGCACGCGCGGTCTGGTTATGGCGCTGGGCGTAGTAGACGAACAGATCCGCCGAAGGCAGATGAAACTCGGGCAGCACGACGCGCAGACGGCCGCTTTCCAGGTACTTGGCCAGATCCCACTCGGAACGGATCAGGATGCCGTGCCCGTCCAGGGCCCAGCTCAGCACGATGTCGCCGTCGTTGCTGGACAGCGCACCGTCCACCTTGATGCTCTCGTGGTGGCCGTCGTGCTCGAAGCGCCAGACCGCATAGGCTTCATCGTTCTGGCGGTGAATGATGCAGCGATGAAGCGCCAGATCGGCAAGCGATGTCGGTGTCCCGAATTTCCGCAGGTAACCCGGCGACGCGCAAAGGAAGCGGCGATTCGACATGATCCGCCGCGCGGACAGCCGGCGATCGGGGAGGGTGCCAAACCGGATGGCCAGATCGATACCGCTGTCGACCAGATCGACGGGCCGGTCCGTGACCTCCAGTTGCACTTCCACTTGCGGGTGGCGCTTGGCGAATTCAGACACCATCGGCGCGATGGTGGTACGCCCAAAGCCCAGCGTGGCGTTGATCCGCAGCAGGCCGCGCCGCTCGGCGCCGCTGCTGGAGACCACGTTCTCCATCTCTCTCAGATCGGCCAGAATCCGCGTCGCATAAGCGAGGTAGGTCTGGCCCTCACTGGTCAGACTGATGCTGCGGGTCGTGCGATTCACGAGCCGGACCCCGAGCCGTGCTTCCATCAACGCCAGGCGCTTGGTGGCGGCGGGCGGCGTCAGATTCAATTCGCGCGCCGCGGCCGACAGGCTGCCGCGCCGGGCGATAAGCACGAAAAACTCCAGTTCGGACGCCAGATCGGTTTTCACCGCAAGTAAATAATGTTGTGAAAGTCAGTGAATTCTAGTGCATCGTCCGGCGCCTAAGCTACCGATTCCCACGCCACGCGCCCCAGCGTGCCGAGTATCAGGAGACCTTTGTGAGAATCGTAGAAATCCGCGAGAAGACGTTGCCCATCAGCTCGCCCATCCGCAACGCCTACATCGACTTCAGCAAGATGACCCTCAGCCTGGTTGCCGTGATCACCGACGTGATCCGCGACGGCAAGCCGGTCGTCGGCTATGGCTTCAATTCCAATGGCCGCTACGGTCAGGGCACGCTGATGCGCGAGCGATTCATTCCTCGCATCATGGAAGCCGACCCCGCATCGCTGGTGGATGCCACGGGCGACAACCTCGATCCGCACAAGATCTGGGACACCATGTTCAAGAACGAGAAGCCGGGCGGCCACGGCGAGCGTTCGGTGGCCATCGGCACCATCGACATGGCCATCTGGGACGCCGTGGCAAAGATCGAGGGCAAGCCGCTGTTCCAGTTGCTGGCGGACCGCTATGGCAATGGCCAGCCGGACCGCAAAGTGTTTGTGTATGCCGCTGGCGGTTACTACTACCCGGGCCAGGACCACGGCAAGCTCAAGGACGAGATGCGCAGCTACATCGACCGGGGCTACACGGTGGTCAAGAAGAAGATCGGCGGCGCATCGCTTGACGAGGATCTGCGCCGCATCGATTCCATTCTCAGCGTACTGCAGGACGGCCAGAAGCTCGCCGTCGATGCCAATGGCCGCTTCGACCTCGATACGGCCATCCAGTATGCGAAGGCGCTGTCCCAATACGACCTGTTCTGGTACGAGGAGCCGGGTGACCCGCTGGACTTCGAGCTGCAGGCCACGCTGCGCAACTACTACGACAAGCCGATGGCCACCGGCGAGGATCTGTTCTCGATGCAGGATGCCCGGAACCTGATCCGCTATGGCGGCATGCGTCCGGACCGTGACTGGCTGCAGTTCGACTGCGCGCTGAGCTATGGCCTGGTCGAATACCTGCGCACGCTCGATATGCTCAAGCAGCACGGCTGGTCTGCCAGCCGCTGCATTCCGCACGGCGGCCACCAGATGTCCCTGAACATCGCCGCCGGCCTGGGCCTGGGCGGTAACGAAAGCTATCCCGACCTGTTCCAGCCGTTCGGCGGATTCCCCGATGGCGTCAAGGTCGAGAAGGGCTACCTCACGATGCCGGATCTGCCCGGTATCGGCTTCGAGGGCAAGTCGGACCTTTATAGCGTGATGCAGCAACTGTCCGCATAAAGCGCAGCACATCCCAAAAAACACAAACGGAGACAACCATGTGGATCAAGCAGGCGGCCGCCCGTGCCGCAACCCTATGCCTTGTCAGCGGCTTCTTCCTGTCACCGGGCCTTGCCCGCGCTGAATATCCGGAAAAGCCTGTCACGCTGGTTGTCCCGTTCGTTGCCGGCGGGCCAAGCGACAAGATTGCGCGCGACGTTGCCGAGTCGCTGCGCAAGACGCTTGGCACGACGGTGGTCGTGGAAAACACCGCCGGTGCCGGCGGCACCATCGGCACGGCACGTGTCGCGCGCGCCAACCCGGATGGCTACACGCTGCTGGTTCACCATATCGGCCTGGCCACGGCGCCCGCGCTGTACAGGAAGCTGGGCTACAAGACGTCCGATCTGGAATTCCTCGGGTTGATCAACGAGGCGCCGTCCACGCTGATCGGCAAACCGGACCTGCCGCCCAATAACCTCGCCGAACTGCGCAAGTTCATCGCATCGAGTGGCGGCAAGCTGAACCTGGCGAATGCAGGCGTTGGATCTGCATCGCATCTCTGCAGCCTGCTGCTTCAAAGCACGCTGAAGAGCGATATGACCTTCGTGCCGTACAAGGGAACGGCGCCTGCGATGTCGGACATCATGGGCGGGCAGGTCGACCTGATGTGCGAGCAGGCGACCAACAGCACGCCGCAGATCGAGGCAAAGAAGGTGAAGGCCTACGGAGTGACGAGCGCCCAGCGCGCGACGGTGGCGGGGCTGGCAAGCGTGCCGACCCTCGATGAAGCTGGCATGCAGGGCTTCAACTTTACCGTCTGGCACGGACTGTACGCACCGCACGGCACCCCGCCCGCCGTGCTCGACAAGATCAACAAGGCCCTGCGCGCAGCGCTGAAAGACCCGTCACTGGTCAAGCGCGAAGAAGCGCTCGGCATCACCGTTGTGGCCGATGATCGTCTGTCGCCCGCCGGCCACAAGAAGTTCTTTGACGGCGAAATGAACCGGTGGGCCAAGGTCATCAAGGACGCCGGCATCCAGCCGGAATGACGCCGTAACGCTTGCAGCCGGATTGGGTCGGGCCTACAGGCTGTCCGGCTGCGCGCGAGCACTGCGTTCACGCTCCACGCGCTCGGTGGCATCGCGCGCTATCGCCACCGAGCCGATGGACTTGCCTTCGCCATCGAGCACCAGCGCGAACGTCATCTCCACATAGAGCTTGCTGCCATCCTTGTGGACGGCCTTCGTCAGCGTCGGCTTGCCCGACAGGCGTGTCTTGCCTGACGCGATGGCCGCGTCGTAGCCGCGCCAGTGCGCGGCGCGCAGGCGCTCGGGGATGATGATGTCAAGGCTTTGCCCCATCGTTTCGGCGGCAACGTAACCGAACAACTGCGATGCCGCCGCGTTCCAGCCTGCGATGCGGCCTTCGGCATCGGCGAAGATCATCGCGTCGGCAAGCTGCTCAAGGATCAGGGCACTGGGATCGATGGTTTCTGTGGGGAGTGCTGGCGTTGTCATGGCTGTGGTGGACTCGTGGTGCCGCGTGGGTTTGGGTGACTCAGTATGTTGCGCGGGTCTGGCTTGGGACCCTGTGATTATTCCCCAACCGGGCGCCGGCTGTCCTGTCCAGTCCCCATAAAACTCGCGCTGCGGTGCGGCATTTGCTAGATCCGCTAGCCCGCTTTAGCGTTCCCAATTCGCCCGTCTCTCGATTTCCCTGGCGCTCGGCGCCGTCTGCGCAAACGATCCCAGCGGCACGTCGCCGGTTGGCACATAGGCGCTCATCACCACGCCACTGGCGGACGTCCGTGAATCGGCCAGCCGCAGTGCGCCTGGCGCGGCGCCGGCTTCGAACAACCGTTTGCCGCTGCCGAGCACCACGGGAAAGGTCCAGACGTTGTACTCATCGATCAATGAAGCGGCGCGCAGCGCCTGGATCAGGTTGCCGCTGCCGATGATCTGCAGGTCTTTTCCCGCCTCCGACTTGAGCGCCGAGACTGCGGCGGCAACGTCGCCCTGCAACAGCGTCGAGTGGCTCCAGTCGAGCGCCTTCAAAGTGCGCGAGGCCACGTACTTGCGGGTGGCGTTGAAGGTCTTTGCAATCGGGTTGTCATCCGGCTGGTACGGCCAATACGCCGCGAATATCTGATAGGTCCGGCGGCCGAGCACAAGTTCGCGGTCCTTGCCGTCGAAGCCTTTCATGTCCAGGCTCATGGCTTCGCTCCAGAAGGGGAACGTCCAGCCACCGAACGGAAATCCGCCGCTGGGATCTTCATCCGGGCCGCCCGGTGCCTGCATGACACCATCGAGCGAGACGAACGTTGATGCAATCAGCTTTCTCATGGGACCAACTCCGTGACAAAAGAGGAGAACACGAAGATGGTAGGTGCAGTCGCGCCCGAGTGCCTGATCCCATGCGCGATAGCGGCCGTGATGACGTCCAGCGGCGTGCCGGACGCGACTGCCGCAACTTGCGAAGCGCGGATGCTGGACTAAGCTCCACGCATGCCAGACAGCTTCTCGATACCGCTATCGCGCGTCAGGATAGTCGCCGCCATTGCTCTGCCTTTGGCGATTGCCTCCGCGCTTGCCGGCTGTGCAACGGTCGCCGGCCAGCCATGCGCCGCTGGGGAACGCGCCGCGATCAGCGAATGGCAGTACTTCGGCACGGCCAAGCCTGGTGGCGGGGCTGTATCGGACGCCGAATGGGACACCTTCCTACGCGAAGCAGTTACCCCGCGTTTTACGCAGGGCTTTTCGCACTGGCCAGTCTCCGGCCAATGGCTTGGCGCGGATGGCCAGGTCGTGCGTGAAGCGTCCCACGTGCTTGCCGTCGTCTATCCCGCCGAACCGCAGGCGGAAGCGGCCGCCCAGGCGATTGCCAGCGAGTACAAGACGCGTTTTCAGCAGGAGGCCGTGCTCAGGGTGCGTAGCCGCAGTTGCGTGTCACCCTGATAGCGTTCACGCATCGATTGCGGCTGCGTGTCAGCCAGGCGTATGGCAGACGGCTTCGATGTTGTGGCCGTCCGGGTCGAGCACAAAGGCACCGTAGTAGTCGGGGTGATAGTGCGGCCGCAGGCCAGGACCGCCATTGTCGCGGCCGCCGGCCGACATCGCGGCCTGGAAGAAAGCATCCACCGCGGCGCGGCTGTCCACACGGAACGCGATATGTACCGGCGGCACGTTAGGTGTGCCGCTGCTGATCCAGAATTCGGGCTTGCCCGGCGGCCCGAAACCCGCCACGTCGGCATGCCCGGTAACCGAGGCGGGTATCTCCATGATCTTGACGATACCGATCGGGGCAAGCGCAGCCGCATAGAAAGCCAGGCTCTTTGGGTAGTCGCTGACGTTCACGCCGGTATGGTCGATCATCGGGGATACCTCTCGCAAAGTGGTGGAAGAATGATGCGCCGTCGGGCGGTATCGTACCCGCGACGCCGCATCACGACCAGCACCATGCGTGGATGGAAAACAGAGGCTATCCGGCCTGCGCCGCTTCCGGTGCGGACACCGCGCCGCTCGTCTCAAGCAATGTCTTCCGGAAAATCTCCACCAACGGTCGCAGATTGACCTTGTGCCACGCGGCCCATAACGGCGTGCGGTACTGGAACCACGACAGTTCGTGCAAGGCGACCCCTTGCGGCGCCTGATGCCGCAGGCTTTGCTGGATTGTGGTCACGCCCAGCCCCGCCGCAACAAGACCCAGCGCCGCCAGCGGCTCCGTGGCCTCCATCGTGATCTCCGGCGTAAATCCCGCCTTGGCGCAGGCGGCGATGAACGTGTCGTGCCGCAGCGCGCTTTCCTGATGCATGACGCCGATCCATTTCTGCCGGGCGAGGTCATCCGGCGTGATGACGGTCGCCGCTGCCAGCGGATGACTTTCGGGTAGCGCCAGCAGCATCGGGTCGTTCAGTACTTGCGCGGCTTCCAGGTCGGGGTCGTCCGGCGCCGGCGGCGCACAGACCAGTGCGATGTCGAGGCTGCGCTGGCGCAATCCTTCGAGTTGCACTTCCGATTGCTGGTTGTAGAGCGCGATATGCACCGATGGCCGGCCTTCACGCAACTCCCGCAATGCATTGGGCAGCACGCCGGAATGCATCGCGTATTCGAGATAGCCGATGCAGAGGCCGCCCTCGTCGCCGCGCCCCAGCCGGCGCGCGAGCGATTCCAGCCGGTTGGCATGGGTCAGAAGCGCGCGCGTTTCGGCCAGAAACGTACGGCCATCGCGGGTTAGGCGAATGCGCTGCTGCGAGCGCTCGAACAGTACCAGGCCGAGCTTTTCTTCAAGCTGGGCGATCTGCCGGCTAAGTGGCGATTGGGAGATATGAAGCCGCTCGGCGGCGCGCCCCACATGCTCGTCCTCGGCAACAGCCACGAAATAGTGCAGTTGGCGGATATCTAACATTTCAGACCTGCTGGGACTTAAGTGTTTCGAATTCTGTCTTGGACAGACTTAACTTGCAACCCTAGACTGCTTTCACCGCAACCCATTCCGTACCTGGAGCAGTCATGAATCTCAAACAAACACTGGCCGGCAACGTGCTCGGCTTTGGTACCGCACCGCTTGGCAACATGTTCCGCGACATCCCCGAAGCCGAGGCGCAAGCCACGGTGGATGCGGCCTGGGCGCAAGGCGTGCGTTACTTCGACACCGCACCGTTCTATGGCGCCGGCCTCTCCGAGATCCGCCTGGGCGAGGCACTGTCGCGGCACCAGCGCGACGAATATGTGCTCAGCACGAAGGTTGGCCGTCTGATTCTGGACGAAGTCGAGGACGCTAGCGCGCGTGCACTTGGCGAAAAGAGCGGGCTGTTCGCCGCTGGCCGTCCCAACAAGCTGGTTGTCGATTACTCGGCCGACGGCACGCTGCGTTCGATCGAGGATAGTCTCAAGCGCATGAAGGCGGATCGCCTCGACATCGTCTGGATCCATGACATCGCTCAGGACTTCTACGGTGACGAATGGCTCTCGTATTTCGAGACGGCACGCAAAGGTGCGTTCCGCGCACTGACCCGCCTGCGCGAGGAAGGTGTCATCAAGGCCTGGGGCCTGGGCGTGAACCGCGTCGAACCAATCGAGCTGACGCTCGACCTGGCCGAAGCACAGCCCGATGGCTTTCTGCTGGCAGGCCGCTATTCACTGCTGGATCACGAGCGCGCGCTTCAGCGGGTGATGCCGAAGGCGGCGGAACGAAATACCGGCATCGTCGTCGGTGGCCCCTACAGCTCCGGCATCCTGGCCGGTGGCGCGCACTTCGAATACCAGAAGGCGCCGGCCGACATCATCGCCAAGGTCGAACGCATCAAGGCCATCGCGGCACGTCATGGCGTCGGCATCAAAGCGGCGGCGTTGCAGTTTGCCCTGGCCAACCCCGCCGTCGCGGCCGTGATCCCGGGTGCAAGCCGTCCGGATCGTATCGCCGAGGACGCCGCGGCGCTCAAGGAAACCATCCCCGCCGATTTCTGGCGCGAGCTGCGCGAGCAACATCTGGTTGCCGAGCATGCGCCGCTGCCCGGCGAACGTATCTGATTCCCGCTACAAGGAGTTCAACATGGCACAAGCTTCCGCAACGATCGTGCTGCCGGTTGCAGCAGACCGCGTTTGGCAACTGATTGGCGGCTTCGATTCGCTGCCCGATTGGCTGCCGTATATCCCGAGCAGTGAGCTAAGCGAGGGCGGCCGCGTGCGCAGCCTGCTCAACCCGGACGGCGACGCCATCGTCGAACGGCTTGAAGCCTTCGATAACCAGGCGCGCAGCTATACCTACTCGATTCTGCGGGCGCCGTTCCCCGTCACGGGTTACCGCTCCACGCTGCGCGTGGTGGCGCTCGATGGCGAACAGGCATCGCGCGTCGAATGGTCTGGCCAGTTCACGCCCGCGGGCGTCAGTGACGAAGAGGCATCGCACCTGTTCGAAGGCATCTACCGCGACGGCCTCAAGGCATTGCAGGCCACGCTGATCGGAGAATCGTCGTGAAAGCCTGGATTGCGATGGCGACCGTGCTTGCCCTGACGTTCGGGCTGCTGCCGATGGCCGACGCTGCGGGTAGCGTGCCTGGCCAGGGAAGGGCGCTGTACCAGTACGGCGAATAACGTCGCCAGACGCAAACGCCCGCCACATCCGCAACGGTGTGGCGGGCGTATTTTTTTGCTGGTTTCAATCCACCTGTGCATTGGACTGCTTGACCACGGCAGTCCACTTGCGTGTTTCGGCTTCGACGAAAGCGGGCAGTTGTGTCGCGTTCAGTGCGGCCGGCTCCAGTCCTTGCACGGCGAGTTGCTTCTGCACGGCCGGGTCCTGCATCACGGCTTGCATCGTTTCCACCAGGCGCGTCCGCGCGGCGTTGTCCATGCCCGCGGGACCGGCCAGCATGAACCAGGCCGTCAGGTCGAAGCCCGGATAGCCCGATTCCGCGACGGTTGGCACATCGGGCGCTGCCACGGAGCGGCGCTGGCTGCTGGCGGCCAGCGCACGCAGCTTGTGGTCCTTGAGGTAAGGCAGAACGGCCATCGGGTGATAGAACATGAAATCGACCTGTCCGCCCAGCACGGCGGTCAACGCCTGGCCACCTTCCTTGAACGGCACGTGCGTCATGCTGACACCGGACATCGACTTCAGGAGCTCGCCAGCCAGATGGCCCGAGGTGCCGCTGCCGGCCGAACCGAACGACAGCTTGTCCGGATGCGCTTTCGCGTAGGCGATCAGTTCGGCCAGCGTTTTGTAAGGCGCGTCATTGCGCACCACCAGCAGCGTGGGCGTATAACCGGGGATGCCGATAAACGAAAAATCCTTGCCGGGGTCATAAGGCAGCTTGCGATAGAGCGCCTTGTTGATCGCTAGCGTGCCGACCGTGCCCATCGTCAACGTATACCCGTCGCCCTTGGCCTTGGCGACGAAATCGGTACCGATCGAGCCGCCCGCGCCGGCGCGGTTTTCCACCACGATTGGCTGCCCCAGACGCTTGGCAAGCGCTTCACCGATGATGCGCGCGGTGATGTCGGTGGACGTGCCGCCGCCGAATGGCACCACCATGCGTACAGGGCGCGACGGATAGGTGTCCGCCGATGCGAGGTTGGCCACCAGGGCCAGCGATGCGGCCACGGCCGCCAGTACTTTTTTCATTGCCTCCTCCGTTCTTATGGTCAGATGCCGGTCTTGGCCGGCGCCGTCTTGTCATGCCGCAGTTGCCGCCGCACTTCTTCGTCGTGCTCGCCCAGTAACGGCGGCGGCACCACTTCAAGCGCGCGTTCCCCGTCGTACGACACCGGGCTGCGCACGGTCCGGAATTCCCCCAGCGTGGGATGCTGGCCCGATACCAGCAACTGCAGATGGCGTGCCTGCGGGTCTTCCAGTGCTTCGCTGGTGTCGTACATCGGTGCGTGCGGCACGTCTTCCGCTTCAAGCCGCTGGCACCAGACATCGCGCGGATGCTGCCGGAACCGTTCGCCCAGCACGTCGATCAGCACTTCCTGATGCTCGATGCGGGCTTCGCGCGAGGCGAAGCGAGGGTCCTTGAACAGGTCGGGACGCTCGATCGCGTTGGCCAGACCCTGCCAGAATTTCTCGGGCGACGACATATGCAGCGCAATCCATTTGCCATCGGCACAGGGCATCACATACGACTGCGAGACACTGGGCCGGCTGTACGGCCCCATGACTTCGCCCGCGGAATAGTAATGCGTAAAGGCATCGAGGTTGAAATGGCTCATGGCCTCCAGCATCGACACTTCAACCTTGCGGCCCAGGCCAGTGCGGTTGCGTTCATGCAGCGCACCGAGGATGCCGTAGGCCGCATAGAAGCCGGTCAGCGAATCGGCGATGGCCGGGCCGACCACGCGCGGATTGGCCGGATTCACCAGCAGGTTCAGGAATCCGCTGGCTGCCTGGGCGACCGTGTCGTAGCTGGGCCGGCCCGCCGCGGGGCCGGTCGCGCCAAAGCCGCTGATGGCGCAGTAGATCAGTCGCGGATTGATCTCGCGTAGCCGCGCTTCGCCCGCATTCAGGCGTTCCGCCGCGCCAGGCCGGAAGTTCTGGATGTAGATATCGGCTTCACGCACCAGCGCGTCGAACACTTCCAGGTCCTCGGCGTTCTTGGTATTGAGCGTGATGCTGCGCTTGTTGCGGTTATAGGTCTGGAAATGCGGGCTGTAGAGTCCGCCCTTGAACGCCCGGAACGGATCGCCGGTTTCCGGCTGTTCGATCTTGATGACATCGGCGCCGAGGTCTCCCAGCAGCATGCCGGCGGCGGGACCGGTGATGAATGTGCCTTGTTCCAGTACCTTCACGCCTTGCAGGACCTTGATCATGATCTGCTCCTGCGGGCTCAGGCAGCGGGGTCGAAGCCATCCGGCGTCTCGCCGGCATACACGACTTCGCGCGTGGCCTGGTACGACAGCGCAAAGCCAATCGGCTGGCGCAGTTCTTCGCTCAGATGGGCAATCAGGCCGCCGGTGCGCGCCAGGATCGGCACGCCTTTCAATGCATTGAGCGGAAAGCCAACGCCGAGCAACACGGCCGGAATGGCGGCGGAAACGTTGAGGCTCAGCGATTTCCCGACGATCTCTGGAATGACCGATTCCACGGCTTCGGCGATATCGATATAGATGGTGTCGGCGCCGGCCTGACGCGCCACGTCGAACAAGGCCGCCACGCGCGGGTCGCGGGCCTTGTGCAGCGGATGGCCATATCCGGGAATGGCGCGACGGGCTTCGCGCCATGCGCTCACGACGGTGCGCGCGGCGTCCTCGATCGATGCGCCTGCTTCCATCCGCTCGCGGATTTCAGAGAGCATCACACCGGCGGTCTCGGAGGCGCCAAGAATCACCGAGCCGCACCCGAGAATGCCGGCGGCCACGGCGCCTTGCAGCGCATCTGGCGCGGCGGCCAATGTCATGCGGCTGGCCTGCACGCTCGGCACCAGGCCATGTTCGGCGATGGCCACCAGCGTGGCGTCCACCACCGTCAGCGCGGCCGCATCGGGGCGCTGGCCCGTCACAAGGAAATAGAAATACTCGGTGAAGCTGAGCTTGCCGATCAGGTCACGTGCCAGATCCGCGCCACGCACCACGATGGTTTCCGTGTTCGAGGTACTGATGGCGGTGCGTGGCACCGTTTCCTTGCCGATCTTCATTGCAGGTCTCCGTCTAATGATTGTCTTTTGATGGATCCAGTCTACGGAGGGACTACAACATATGGAAATGATGAATTTCACTTCAAATGATCGATGGCATCGATGTATGATTCGCGCATCCCGCAGCAAGCGGCGATAGCCCCCGACCCCTATGGAACTCCGACATCTGCGCTACTTCGAGGCGCTGGCCGACACGCTGAATTTCACGCGTGCCGCAGAGCGCATGCATGTGACGCAATCCACGCTGTCACATCAGATCCGCCAGCTCGAAGAGGAAATCGGCCGGCCGCTGTTCGACCGCATCGGCAAGCGCGTGTCGATGACCGAGGCCGGCGAAACCCTGCTGCTCCATATCAGCCCGGCGCTGCGCCAGGTGGATCGTGCAATGCATGCGGTGCGCGACGAAGAAGGCCCGGTGGTGGGCGAGGTCCGCGTCGGCGCCACGCACAGTTTCAATATCCAGTTGATTCCGCAGTGCCTGTCGGCGTTTCTTCGCCGGTATCCATCGGTGCGGGTCATCGTGGAAGAGCTGAGCGCAGCCGATATCACCGCGCGGATTGCCGACGGCCAGCTTGACCTCGGTGTGTCGTACCGGCCCCTGCAGGCCGAGGGGCTTTTCTTCGAGCCGCTCTATAACGAGGAACTCAAGCTGGTGGTCAGCGACAGCCATCCGTTGGCGCAGCGCAAACGCGCGCGGATGGTCGAGCTGCATGGCATGCGGATGGTGCTGCTGCCGGCGTATTTCGCCACGCGGCAATTGCTTGACGATTGCTTTCGTGCGGCGGGCGCCGAGCCGCAGGTCATTGCCGAGCTGAATTCCATCGCGCCGATGCTGGAACTGGTCAGGCAAACCGATATCGCCGCGGTGATCGGCAGCAGCGCGGAGTCATCGGGCAAGGGCCTGCATTTCATTCCGCTGGAGAGCCCGACGCCGCAGCGCACGCCGGGTCTACTGTGGAAGCGGGGTGCGGCGCGCGCGATGCCGGTACGGTTCTTTGCGACGACCGTCCGGCGCGTGGTTGAGGCGCTGGGAGCCTAGCCCAGTTTGCCCGTGTATTCGGCCAGGCGCTTCTCGACTTCGGGATTGGTCTGCAGGCCCAGTTCCATCAACTGACCGATGCGCTGCTGTGCGCCGGGGCGCATGACAGAGCCGATGAAGCCCTCCCACTCGGCGGCGATCTGGTCGTTGGGCGGCAGACTGTTGGCATTGACCAGCCGCTTGATTTCACCGATCGATGTCTTGTCGAATTTTGCGATGCGGCGTGCCATGCCATCGACGAAGGCATCGAGTTCGCTGTCCGGCAACGCGCGGTTCACATATCCGTAGCGCTCGGCAAGATCGCCATCGATATCGTTTCCGGTCAGCAGCACTTCCAATGCGCGGCCCCGGCCCATCAGGCGCGGCAGACGTGCCATCGGGCCGCCGCCCGGCACCAGCGCGGCGCCAATCTCCCATTGCGACAGCACCGCTTTCTCGCGGCTGGCAAATCGCATGTCACTGGCCAGAGCCAACTCGCTGCCCACGCCAGTTGCGCGTCCGCGAATCGATGCGATGGACACGACGGGCGCTTTGCTCAGTCGCACGAGCATGTCGGGCAGCGGTGGCAAGCCGGTGGGGCCGGCCGGCAGATTCGTTGTGTCCGTGAGCGGCGGAACGAAATCGTAGTGCGTCAGGAAAAAGTCGGGGACGTCACTGTCGAACACCACCACACGGACGGCTGCGTCGGATTCCAGTGCCGCAATCACCGCGTTCAACTGCGGCATGGTCTTGGGACCGTAGATGTTGTAAGGCGGATTGTGGAACGTCACGCGCCAGTATTCGGCGGAGACCTTCGTCAGCCGAACCTGATCCGGCGCATCGGTCGCGGACTGGGGCTGAGTGGATGAGGACGTTGGTGATGGACTCATGGCGCGGCTCCAGCGGACAGGACGTCGAACACCGTTCGAATCCTAGAAGCTGGAACCACGCTTCGCAAGGAGCGCGATCAGTCCAGCGCGCGGTTCCTCGATTCGACGTTGACCGCGCCAACGGCCAATGCCGCCGCGGCCAGCATGGCCGAAATCATCGCCAGTGCGAGCGTGAAATGTGTGGACATGACCGGCGCGATGATGGCCGGCGCAAACAGCCCGCCGAAGCGCGCCACGGCACCAGCCGTTCCCATGCCCGTTGCGCGCAGGTTGGTGGGATAGACCTCGGGCGTGAACGCATACAGCGCGCCCCATGTGCCGAGTAACGAAAAACTCATCAGCAGCGTGGATCCGACGACCACCGTGGGCGAGGTGCCAAAACTGTACATCATGCATCCGACGGCACTGAGCAGCAGAAAGCCGATCAGCGTCGGCTTGCGTCCCCAGCGCTCCACTCCATAGGCGGCCAGTGCATAGCCCGGCAGTTGCACCAGCGCCAGCACTACCAGGAAGACCTGGCCACGCATCCAGCCGAATCCCGCGCTGCTCAGCCGGATGGGCAGGTAGACGAACACCGCGTAGTAGGCAATCGAGATCAGCAGCCAGGCAAGGAGCAAACCAAGCGTGCGGCGCCGGAAACTCGCGGTGAAGAGCGTGAAGACGGACGGTTTTTCCGGGCTGTCCGACTGCAGTGGGGGGATCGTCACGTTCCTGCCGTTGGTCGCCGCCACACGCTCAAGTACCTCGCGTGCCTGTTCCGGCTTGCCGTTCCGATTGAGAAACAGCGGCGACTCCGGCACGTACATGCGCGGAATCACACCGATCAACGCGGGGATTCCGGTCACGAAGAAGATGATGCGCCAGGCGTCGTTGCCATGCGTGCCGGCCGCCAGTGCCAGCAGCGCCAGGCAGATGGTGCCGAGCGCCCAGAACGACTCCAGCATCACGAGCCAGCGGCCGCGCCGGTCCCTTGGCAAGAACTCGGCCAGCATCGTGTAATCGACGGGCAGCGTGCCGCCGACGCCAATGCCCGTGAGAAAACGCAGCACCATCAGCCAGCCGAGACTCGGCGAAAACGCGGAAGCGACGCCGCAGGCCGCGTCGATGATCACGGCCAGCATCAGCGCCGGACGGCGGCCGATGCGGTCGGCGATGCGCCCGAAGCAGAAGGCACCGACCAGCATACCTGTGAAGAACGCGGTGCCGGTCTGCAGTGCCTGCGGCACCGTGACACCGAACGTGCTGGCGATAGACGGGGCGCTGAAGCCGATGGACAGGACCTGCATCGCGTCCGCCATCCATACGAGGCCGAAGATGACGAAGAGCCGATACTGAAATTTGCCGACACCGGCAGTCCGGATTGCATCTTCAAAGCTCATCAGCGAGGACGACATGGCTGGCAACGGTCCGTTGGACAAGTTAGGGGGCGAGCCGGCAAGCGGTTACGCCCGCCGGTCTCGCGCATTTTAACTTGCCGAACGCTTCTCGCAGCCGCTCAATGCCGGCTTGCCGATGCGGCTCCCAGACCCGTCATCGACCGAACGTATTGCGGAAGGTAGGCTTGCCGCTCGCTGGCGCCGGCCGCCGAACGGTCCAGCACGGACAGCAGCCACGCCGCGGCAAACGCCAGCGACATCGAGAACAGCGCCGGATTGGCGTAGGGGAAGATCGCCTGCTGGTGCTTGAAGATGCCGACCCATACCGTCGGCCCCAGTACCAGCAGCACGATGGCCGACACCAGGCCCATCACGCTGCCGCCTACCGCGCCGCGCGTGGTCAGGCCCTTCCAGAACATCGACAGAAACAGCACGGGGAAGTTGACCGACGCCGCGATGGCCAGCATCAGCCCCGACAGGAAGGCGATGTTCTGCTTCTCGAACAGCAGCCCAAGCAGAATCGCCACCACGCCGATGCCCAGCGTGGCGTATCTCGACACGCGGATCTCCTCGGCTTCGGTCGCGCGGCCACGGCGGATGACCGTGGCATACAGATCGTGCGATACGGCCGAAGCGCCGGACAATGCCAGACCCGCCACTACCGCGAGGATCGTCGCAAACGCCACGGCTGAGATGAAACCCAGGAACATGTTGCCACCCACCGCCTGCGCCAGATGCACGGCAACCATGTTGCTGCCGCCGATAAGCTGGCCGGCGCCGTCACGGAACGTCGCGTTGCCGCCGACCAGCACAATGGCGCCAAAGCCGACGATCAGGATCAACAGATAGAAGTAGCCGATAAAGCCGGTGGCGTAGCAGACGGACTTGCGTGCCTCGCGTGCGTCGGCCACGGTAAAGAAGCGCATCAGAATATGAGGCAGACCGGCCGTGCCGAATATCATCCCCACCCCTAGTGATATCGCCTCCACTGGATTCGCCACCAGCCCGCCGGGCGCCATGATCGACTGGCCCTTCGGATGGACGCGGACTGCCTCCGCGAACAAGGCATCGAGGCTGAAGCCGAAATGCGCGAGCACCTCGTAGGCCATGAATGTCGTTCCACCCAGCAACAGGATTGCCTTGATGATCTGCACCCACGTGGTGGCCAGCATGCCGCCGAACATCACGTACAGCACCATCAGCACACCTACCACCAACACCGCCGACAGGTAGCTGGTTCCGAACAGCAACTGAATCAGCTTGCCCGCGCCTACCATCTGCGCCACCAGGTACATGATGGAAACGGTTAGCGTGCCAAATGCCGCCGTAATGCGCACGGGGCGCTGCGAGAGGCGATAGGCCACGACGTCGGCGAACGTGTAGCGGCCGAGATTGCGCAGCCGTTCCGCCACGATGAACAGGATGATCGGCCAGCCCGCCACCACGCCCAGCGCGTAGATCAGCCCGTCGAAGCCCTTGTCGAACATCATGGCCGAGATGCCCAGGAAGGATGCCGCGGACACCATGTCGCCGGCGATCGCCAGGCCATTCTGAAAACCGGTCAGGCCGCCGCCCGCCGCATAGAAATCCGACGCGGTGCGAGTGCGGCGGGCGGCCCAGCGCGTAATGCCGAGCGTGAACAGGACAAACAGCACGAACATCCCGATGGCATGCCAGTTCAGCGGCTGGGCGGCAACGTTGCCGTCCACGGCCGGGCCGGCATAAGCGTTTGCCGCCAGCAGGGCGGCGATCGGCAGGGCAAGGCGTTTCATGCTGCGCACTCCTGCAGGATGCGGGTGGTCAGGCCGTCGAACTCGCGATTGGCCTTGCTCACGTAGATGGCCGTCAGCGTAAAGGCCACGACGATGACGCCGGCACCGGCGACGATGCCCGTGGTCAGCGTACCGCCGCTGATCGGCGCCACCAGCAGCGCCGGGAAGAACGCCAACAGGACGATGAATCCGAAATAGACGGCCAGCATCACGGCTGTCAGCGTCCAGCCCAGGCGCGCACGGCGCCGGGTCAGCGAATGGAAGTCCGGATGTCGGGTGATAGAGGCGAATTGCCGTTCGGTCATGATGTCTCCATTGGCGCGGCCTGGCCTGGCGAAGCCGCGCCGGTAGGGCCTTCTTGTCGAGGCGTAGGGACTGCCGCCCGCGCAGGCGCGGGCGGGAACTGCGAGGAGCGTTGCGAGGGTCAGGCGGCAGCCCGCACTGGTTCGGCCGTGACGGCGGCGCGCAGGTCCAGCACGCGCTTGGCCTTGCCGGTGGATGTCCGTTCCAGCCGGTCGGCAGGCACGGCGTCCACGCGCGTGGTGATACCGACATTGGTCTTGATGGCTTCACGCAGCTTCGCACCCAGCGCTTCGCGCTCGGCGTCGGACAGCCGGTGCGAAACCTCGGGGCGGACTTCGACCGCGACGGCGAGCTTGTCGAGGTGGCCATCGCGGGTCACCGTGATCTGGTAGTGCGGCGCCAGTTCGGGCTGGCGCAGGATCAGTTCCTCGATCTGCGAGGGGAAGACATTGACGCCCCGGATGATCAGCATGTCGTCCGAGCGTCCGGTGATCTTGCCGATCCGGCGCATCGAGCGGGACGTCGGCGCCAGCAGGCGCGTAAGGTCGCGCGTGCGATAGCGAATGACGGGCAGCGCCTCCTTGGTCAGCGACGTGAACACGAGTTCGCCTTCGGAGCCGTCGGGCAGCACCTCGCCAGTGACAGGATCGATGATCTCGGCGTAGAAGTGGTCTTCCCAGATCACCGGGCCATCCTTGCTTTCGATGCACTCGCACGCCACGCCCGGCCCCATCACTTCGGAGAGACCGTAGATATCCACGGCGTCGATGCCGGCGCGCGTCTCGATCTCCGAGCGCATGGCATCGGTCCACGGCTCGGCGCCGAAAATGCCGATCTCCAGCGACGTATCGGCAGGCGTCATGCCCTGGCGCGCCATCTCGTCGATCACGTTCAGCATGTAGGACGGCGTGACCATGATGACGCGTGGCTTGAAGTCACGAATCAATTGCACCTGCTTTTCGGTCTGGCCGCCCGACATCGGGATTACGGTGCAACCAAGTTTTTCGGCGCCATAGTGCGCGCCCAGGCCGCCCGTAAACAATCCGTACCCATAGCAGACCTGCACCAGGTCGCCACGCCGGCCGCCGGCGGCGCGGATCGAGCGGGCCACCAGGTTGGCCCAGGTCTCGATGTCGTTGGCGGTGTATCCGACCACCGTGGGCTGACCGGTGGTGCCGCTGGAGGCGTGGACACGTACCACTTCCTCGCGCGGCACCGCGAACATACCGAACGGATAGTTGTCGCGGAGTTCCTTCTTGGTCGTGAACGGAAATTTCGACAGGTCGGATAGCTGGCGCAGATCGTCAGGATGCACGCCCGCGGCGTCGAATGCCTGGCGGTAATGCGGCACGTTGTCGTAGGCGTGTCGCAGTGTCCATTTCAGGCGCTGCAGTTGCAGGGCCTGCAATTCGTCTCGGCTGGCACGCTCGATGGGATCGAGCAGGTCGGCTTGGGGGGCGCGCTGGACCATGATGTCTCCTTGAAGGCAGGTCTGGCTGTAGGTATGGGTTGCCCGTCCCGGTACGTCTGGGCGTACGTGCGGGCCGGGCGGCAGGGCAGGCAATCAGTCCTTGATGTGGCGGCGTGACTGCACCACCCGGAAGCGGTTGGCCACGAAGGCGGTGTCCGTCAGCGCGGCATTCGCGGCCGGATTGGCGCCGGTGCCATGAAAATCGCTGAACGCCGCCGACTGGTTCACAAGCACGGGACCGGTCAGGTTGAGCGACAGCGCCACGCCGGCATCGAGTGCGGCGTCTTCGAGCTGGGCTTCGACATTGCGTTGCGTGGTATAGCCGGACAGTGTCAGTGCGCCATGCTGTCTGGCGATGCGGCGTGCCACCGCAACCGCCTGTTCGATGCCGTCGGTAGCGATGACGAACGCGATGGGGCCGAACAGTTCCTGCGTGAATTTGTCCTCGTCGCGTACGTCGACCTTGAGCAGCAGCGGCGTGCGGACCCGCGCTTCGGGGAACTGGGGATGGCTGATTGCCTGGCTGTCGACCACGATCTTGCCGAGTCCGCGCGATGCGTCGATCCGCTGCGCCACGCCGTCGTTCTGAATCGCGCCAAGGATTTCCACGGCCTTGGCCGGGTCGGCCGTCAGCTTCTGCAGTGCCTCGCCAAGCGCGGCAACCACCGCATCGAACGTGATATGGCCGTCGGGCGTGTCGATGCCGTCGCGCGGGATGTAGATATTCTGCGGAGCCGTACACATCTGCCCGGAATACAGCGCAAGCGACAGTGCCAGATTGCGCACCATGCCCTTGAGGTCATCGGTCGAATCGATGACGACCTGGTTCACGCCGGCCTTTTCGGTGTAGACCAGCGCCTGGTGCGCGTTGCGCTCCAGCCAGTCGCCATTGGCCGTGCTGCCGGTGAAATCGATCAACCGCACCTCGGGACGCAGCGCCAGCGTCGACGCCATGCGCTCGTCCGGATTGTTGGCGACCAGCGTCACGATATCGGGGCTGAACCCGGCCTCGGCGAGCACTTCGCGCGCGATCTGTACCGTGATGGCCAGCGGCAGGATGGCGCCGGGGTGCGGCTTGACGACCACCGGGTTGCCCGTGGCAAGGCTGGCAAACAGGCCCGGATAACCGTTCCAGGTCGGGAACGTGCAGCAGCCGATGACCAGGCCGATGCCACGCGGCACGACCGTGAACGTCTTTTCCATCCGCAGCGGAGGATTCTTGCCCTGCGGCTTTTCCCATACGGCATGGGCCGGAACGCCACGCATGGCTTGCCAGGCGTAGGCAACGGCTTCCAGGCCGCGATCCTGCGCATGCGGGCCGCCCGCCTGGAAGGCCATCATGAACGGTTGCCCGGTGGTATGCATGACCGCGTGAGCCATTTCGAAACTGCTGCGGTTCAGGCGGGTAAGGATTTCCAGCGCCACGCCCACCCATGCGGTCGGGCCGGCGGCGCGCCACGCCGGCGCGGCGCTTTCGATCGCGGCAAACAGCGCGTCGAGGTCCGGACGCGGATAGGTCACGCCGAGCTTTTCGCCATAGGGAGAGACTTCCTGGCCCGCCAGGCCGGTCGTGCCCGGTTGCTCGATCGGGAAAGGCTTACCCAGCCGCGCATCGAACGCGGCCTTGCCTTCATCCGCGGCGGCTTCGCCATAGACCTTGGGGCTGGGCATTTCGGAGAACGGGCTCCAGTAACCGCGTTGGTCGATGGCGTTGAGCGTCTGGTCGAGCAGGGCCTGGTGGCGGGTAAACAATGCGTGGGTCACGGGTGTCTCCATTTCTATATCTATGTCTGTCACGCCGAAGCGTTGGGGGCGTTGTTCTGTGCGAGGGAAAAATGGCCAGCCGGACCGCTCAGGTTTCCTGGTCGAAATCGAGCAGCAGCGTGTCGCTGACCGCATAGCTCTGGCAACTGAGGATGAAGCCGCGCGCCACCTCGTAGTCTTCGAGCGCAAAATTCACGTCCATGTCCACGTCGCCCGATACGCGCTTGCAGCGGCAGGTCGAGCAGACACCGCCCTTGCAGGCATAGGGCAGTTCGATGCCCTGTTCGAGCGCCGCGTCGAGCACGGTCTGGCTGTTCTTGGCGACGGTGAAGCTGCGCGAGCGGCCGTCGTGAATCACCGTCACTTCGCAATCCTGCTTGCCGACCACGCGGTGCTGCGGCCGGGGCGCGGCGTTCGCGGGCACGGTGGTGCCAAACAGCTCGCGCTTGATACGGGACGCATCCACGCCGTTCTGAATCAGCGCACCGGACACTTCTTCCATCATCGATTGCGGACCGCAGATGAAAGCGACGTCGATGCTGGCGGGGTCCACCCATTGCTTGAGCAGTGCGTCGGTCTTGGCGCCATCCAGGCGGCCATTGAACAGGTCGATGTCGAGCGTTTCGCGGCTCAGAATGAACACCAGGTTCAGCCGGTGCAAATAGGTGTCTTTCAGGTCTTCGAGCGCTTCCTTGAAAATCACCGTCGACGAGGCGCGATTGCCGTAGAACAGCGTGAAGCGGCTTTCCGGCTCGGCGCGCAGCGTGGTTTCGATGATCGACAGCAGTGGCGTGATGCCGCTACCAGCGGCAAAGCCGACGTAGTGCTTGCGATGGCTGGCATCGAGCGGAACATGAAAGTGTCCCGACGGCGGCATGACATCGAGCGTCTGTCCGGCGCCCAGGTGCGCGTTGGCCCAAGTCGAGAACAGGCCGCCATCCACGCGCTTGATGGCGATGCGCAGGCGCTGGTCCTGGGCGGCGGCGCAGATCGAATAGGAGCGGCGCACTTCATGGCCGTCGATGGTGGTGCGCAGCGTCAGATGCTGGCCGGGCTGATAGCGGTAGGTATCCGCAAGCTCCGGAGGCACCGCGAAGGTCACGGCGATGGCGTCGCGGGTTTCGCTGGTGACGTCGCTCACGCGCAGGGCATGGAACTGGCTCATCTCGGTCTCTTCCAGTCGGTGGCGTCAGTGCGCCTTGAAGTAATCGAACGGCTCGCGGCATTCGTCGCACCGGTACAGCGCCTTGCAGGCCGTGGAGCCGAACTGGCTGACCACATGCGTATGCGCCGATCCGCAATGGGGGCAGGGCACTTGCGGCGCGGTGCGGCGGCGCGTGATGCCGCTGATGTCGATGACGTTCTGTGCCGGCGGCGCGATGCCGTAGGACGACAGTTGCTGCTTGCCGCGAGCGGTCATCCAGTCGGTGGTCCATGCCGGCGCAAGCTGCAGCCGCACGTCGACGTCGGCAATGCCGTGTTCGCCAAGCACGTGGCCAATCTGTTCGCGGATCAGCGTGACCGCCGGGCAGCCCGAGTAGGTTGGCGTGATCGTCACCACGCAGGTTTCGCGCTCCCAGTGCACGTCACGGACGATGCCGAGGTCGATCACCGAAATCACCGGAATCTCCGGGTCGGGTACGCTGTCGAGCCACGACCAGACGGCGGCCGTCGTCGCGCTCGGAATGGAGATCGTCTGTGCCTGCATGGCGCTCACCACGTGGCGCCCGGATAGGCGCGCTGCAGAAACTGCATCTCGGCCAGCAGAAAGCCAAGATGCTCGGTGTGGCGGCCGGTGTGGCTGCCGCGCTGCATCCAGCCATCGGCCGGCATGGCCAGCGTGGCCTCTTCCAGAACGTTGGCCACCTGCTGGCGCCACGGTGCATGCAGCAACGCCGGGTCGCATGCCACTTCCGCAGCAATCAGGTTCGCATCGACGGCGTTGCTGTCGAAGAGTTCTCCCGTATACATCCACAGGCGATCGATGGCTTCCTGCATGCGGCGATGGCTTTCCGCCGTGCCGTCGCCAAGCCGCACCACCAGATCGGCGCTGCGGCGCGCGTGGTAGGCCACTTCCTTGATCGCCTTGGCCGCAATGCCCGCGATGCGTGCGTCGCTGGACGCCTGCAGCGCTTCAAGGTGGTAGTAGTGCCAGGTGTCGAACAGGAACTGACGGGCCAGCGTATCCGCGTAGCTGCCGTTGGGCTGTTCCACCAGCAGCGGATTGCGGAACTGGTGCGCGTCGCGCAGGTAGGCCAATTGGTCTTCGGTGCGGCCATTGCCTTCCATTTCACCGGCGTAAGAGAGCCAGAGGCGTGCCTGACCGATCAGATCCAGCGCGACGTTGGTGAGCGCGATGTCTTCTTCCAGTGCCGGGCCCTTGCCGCACCATTCCGACAGACGCTGCCCCAGCACGAGCGGAGCATCGCCCAGGCGGAGCAGGTAGTCGAACGTTGCCTGATTGCTGACTGCCATGATGTGCCTCAGATGTGCTTGACCGCTTCCGGCATCGGGAAGAAGGTGGGATGGCGATAGACCTTGCTGTGCGCCGGCTCGAACAGCGGCCCTTTTTCCGTCGGGCTGCTGGCGGCGATGTGCTGTGCGGGAACGGCCCAGATGCTGACGCCTTCATTGCGGCGGGTGTAGACGTCGCGTGCATTGTTGATGGCCATCGTGGCGTCGGCCGCGTGCAGGCTGCCGACGTGCTTGTGGGCGAGACCGTGCTGGCTACGGATAAAGATTTCCCAAAGGGGCCATTCCTTCATGCTGCCTCCTGCTTGCTGGATCTTGTGGGGAATTCGGGTGTGGCCGTCTCAGGCCACCTGGCGCGCCGGAGCGTGGCGCGTGGCCTGCTTGTCGGCATTGGCCACCAGTGCGTCGCGGAACCAGGCGCCGTCCTGCCACGCCTGGACTCGGGCGCCCAGGCGTTCGCGGTTGCAGGGGCCGTTGCCCTGGATCACGCTGTAGAACTCGTCCCAATCGATGGCGCCGAAATCGTAGTGGCCGGTTTCGTCGTTCCACTTGAGATCGGGGTCGGGGATCGTCAGGCCCAGAAACTCGGCCTGCGGCACGGTCTGGTCCACCATCTTCTGGCGCAGCGCGTCGTTCGAAAACAGCTTGATGCGCCATTGGGCGGATTGGGCGCTGTGCAGCGAATCCGCGTCGGGCGGACCAAACATCATCAGCGCGGGCCACCACCAGCGATCGAGTGCATCCTGGGCCATCTGCTTCTGCTCGGGTGTGCCATTGCAGAGCTTGAGCAGGATGTCGTAGCCCTGGCGCTGGTGAAACGACTCTTCCTTGCACACGCGCACCATCGCCCGCGCATACGGACCATAGGAGCAGCGGCACAGCGGCACCTGGTTGATGATCGCGGAGCCGTCCACGAGCCAGCCGATCGCGCCAATGTCGGCCCAGCTCAGCGTTGGATAGTTGAAGATGCTCGAATACTTGGCCTTGCCGCTGTGCAGGTCGCCCAGCATCTCGTCGCGCGAGACGCCAAGCGTTTCCGCCGCGCTATAGAGATAGAGGCCGTGCCCGGCTTCGTCCTGGATCTTGGCCAGCAGCACCGCCTTGCGTTCCAGCGTGGGCGCACGGGTGACCCAGTTGCCTTCCGGCAGCTGGCCGACGATTTCCGAATGAGCGTGCTGCGAAATCTGGCGCACCAGCGTGCGGCGATAAGCCTCGGGCATCCAGTCCTTTGCTTCGATGCGAATACCGTCATCCACACGTTGCTGA
The DNA here is from genome assembly GCF_057798835.1 of Cupriavidus sp. 291-E7. NCBI lineage: Bacteria > Pseudomonadati > Pseudomonadota > Betaproteobacteria > Burkholderiales > Burkholderiaceae > Cupriavidus > Cupriavidus sp. 291-E7. The sequence continues at coordinate 107,971 of NZ_JBYOJV010000017.1, read as the reverse complement.
AAGGCGCGTTCCTCCGCACTCATGTTCTCAGAGGACCGGACCTGTGTGACACCGGTATCGACCAGTTGCGCGTACATGCATGTCTCCGTTGACTGGTGCAGTCCCTTAGCGGGTCTGCGAAAGCTGACATTGAGCCAAATCATAGTGATACGATTTGACTCATTCAATCGGTTCGTGTGTATCACTTTGGGGGCGGAGGCTCATGGGTGACGGAGTGAAGGCGGAGGCGGTATCAGCGCCGGTGGCGCGGCTGGCCAAGGGACTGAAGCTTGGCGCGGGCTCGTTGCTGGTGACGATGTACGGAGATGTGATTGCGCCGAGGCCTCAGGCGCCGTGGCTGGGCAGCCTGATCGATCTCTCGGCGCCGTTCGGTCTCAGCAACCGGCTTGTGCGCACGGCCATCTTCCGTCTGGCGGCCGACGACTGGCTCGATGCGAAAAAGGTCGGCCGCAAGAGTTTCTATGGGTTATCCGACGCCGGGCTGCTGCGCGTGCAACATGCGGGCAAGCGCATCTACGCCGGGGTATCGCCGCCGTGGGACGGCAAATGGACGCTGGTCATGCTGCGCAACGACACCAAGGCGTCGATGCGGCAGCACTTGCGACGCGAACTGTTATGGGAGGGATTCGGCCCGGTGGCGCCGGGCGTCTTCGCGCATCCGAACGCCGACCAGGACTCGCTGGCGGAAATCATCGGTGCCGCATCGGCAGCGGAGCACGCGGCCGTGATGCTGGCCGAATCCGTGGCGGCGTTTTCGCGGCGGCCACTGGAACTGCTGATTCACCAGACCTACCGGCTCAAGGAAGTTGCGCAGGCGTTGCAGGCCTATGTCAGGCGATTTTCGCCGTGGATCGATGCGGCGGACGGGCTATCGCCGGCCGATGCGTTCTTCGTGCGTATCCTGCTGATCCACGAATACCGCCGCGTGCTACTGCGCGACCCCGGCCTGCCCGACGAACTGCTGCCCGCGGACTGGCCAGGGCGCGAGGCCCGTACCGGTACGGGTGCGCTTTACGCGGCGCTGCTGCCGGCGAGTGAGGCCTTTCTGCGCGAGCATATGGAGACCGAAACCGGCGCCTTCCACTCACCTGGGCGCGTGCTGAAGGACCGTTTTACGGCGCGGGTCCACGAGTAAAAGGCGCGCGGCGCGTCACCGAATCTCGGGATAGCCGTTGCCGTTGGCCGCGCCTTGCGCCAATGGCGCGTAGGCCGACGGATCGGGGCGGACAAAGCGCTCGACAAGCACGGCATCGAGTAACGGCACGTAGACGCTTTCGCGGTGCAGACTGCCAAGGCGCTCAACGAGTTGCTCGCGCTCGGCGGGGTCCAGCGTTGTCGATGCAACCAGCAAGGGATTCGGCGTCCAGGGCGTGGTGGCGACCGTTTGCAGCCCTTCAAGCAAGGCAGGCTCATGCCGCCGGACGAGGTCCAGGAAATAGCTGTCGAGTGCCGTGACGTCGATCGTTCCGTCGCGCAGTGCGGAGAGCGCTCGCATAGGGGTATCGAGCGGGCCAACGGATTGCGAGAAAAGCTCGCCACGGTCCCTGGCATACGGCGCCAGCAGATGTCGCGCGGCGTGATAGCCAGACTGGGAATGCTGCGCCATCCAGCCAAATCGATGGCCGAATGTGTCCTCGATCTTGTGCCAGCCACGGTCGGCGCGGACCAGTAGTTCGCTGCGATAGCGCGCCTGTCCGCCATACGCGGCAGGCGAGGGCACAGGCGCCACCAGCGGGGCCACAGGCGCGATCCCTTGCGAGAACGGCAGCCCGCACATGAAGCCGCAAACCAGATCGGGCCGTTCCCATAACGAGGGCAGGGGAGCCGGCCACGCAAACGGCACGATTTCCACCTGCCACGACAGATCGGCAAATACGCGCGCAAACAGGGCCTGCCACGCGGCCGTCACGGCCGGCGTGGCGTTGTACATCCGGAATGATGCGATGCCGGCGGCCATCTCACGCAAACCGTAGCGTCTGACCCAGCCCCTTGGCGCGAGCCTTGGTCAGCATCGCGTGGCCCAACGCGATATCGGTGGTGGAAAGGCCGCGGTGCCAAAAGAGGATCGTCTCGTCGTCACGCTCGCGGCCCGGTTTCAGGCCGGCCACGATCTGGCCAAGCTCCGCGTGCAGGTTTTCCTCGTTCAGCCGCCTGCTGTCCACGTGCTGGCGCAGCGCGCCGAACGGCAGGCCCTTGCGGCACTGGCCCCAATCGTCGACCACCATCTTGCTCATGATGTCCGTCAGCGACAGCTCCACGGCGCTCATGGTGCCGTATGGAATCACCAGCGCGCCCGGCTTGATCCATTCGGTCAGCAGCATGGGCTGCGGCTTGGGCAGCCGGGACGCCTCGACCACGATATCGGCGCCCCGTACGCAGGACTCCCAGTCTTCCGTCACGATCACGCGCTTGCCCAGGTCGCGTGACAGCCTTGCGGCGAATGCATCGCGGCTTTCCGGCCGGCGCGAGTGCACGCGGATTTCGTCGAAGTCGAACAAGGAATCGAGCAGACGCACATTCCAGTACGACGTGCCGCGCGCTCCCACGTGCCCCAGCACCTTGCTGCCCTTGCGCGCCAGGTGCTTGGCGCCGAGCGCGGTCACCGCACCGGTGCGCATGTCGGTGATCGCGGTGGCGTCGATCACGGCCAGCGGCACGCCGTTGTCGGGATCGAACAGGTTGAGCAACGCCATTTCGGACGGCAGCCCCTGCTTGTAGTTGTCAACGTAGTCCGACACCACTTTCACGCCTGCCACGTGCAGCGGCTTGATAAAGCCGCGCAGGACATTGAAGTGCCCCTTGTCCGACGATTCCGGCACCAGGTGCACGCGCGGTTCGATCACGGTTTCCGCGCGCCCCTGCGCGGCGAGCGCGGCTTCCACGGCGGACAGGATCTCGGCATCGGTCAGTGCCAGCTCGGCCACGTCGGGGCCGTTCAGGTAGGTCAGGTACAGCTCTTTCACGGGGGTCTCCTTACTGCAGCTGCGGAATATTGGCGCGATGCACGATGGCGCGCCATTTTGTCGTTTCGGTGGCGATGGTCTCGCCGAATGCCTTGCTGGTGCTGCCTACCGGCTCAAGGCCCAGGCCATCGAGCTTTTGCCGCACGTCGGGATCGCGCAGCACGGTGGCGACATCTGCCTGCCACTTGCGCACCACGCTGTCGGGCGTGCCCTTGGGCGCAACCAGTCCGTACCACGACGTTACGTCGAACCCTGGATAACCCGATTCCGCCACCGTGGGCACGTTTGGCAACTGCGGCAGGCGATGCGGACCGGCTACGGCCAGCGCCACCAGCTTGCCGGTGCGGACGTGCTGAAGCACCGTGGAAACACCACCGAACATCATCTGGACCTGGCCGCCGAGCACATCGTTGAGCGCGGTGGCCATGCCGTTGTACGGTACGTGAACGGTCTTCACACCGGCTTCGAGATTCAGCAGTTCGCCGGCCAGATGCGCACCGCTGCCATTACCCGGCGACGCGAAATTGAGCTCGCCCGGATGCGCCCGCGCATACGTGACCAGGTCCTTGAGCGAACGCGCGGGAACCGACGGATTCACGACAAGCACATTGGGCGATGCGGCCAGCATCGTGACGGGAACGAAGTCGCGTGTCTCGAAGTTGAGCTTGCGAAACAGGATCGGGTTGACGGTCAGGTTGCCCGCGGGCGCCAGGCCCAGTGTGTAGCCGTCAGGCGCGGCGCGTGCCACGGTCTCCATGCCGATATTGCCAGCGGCGCCGGGCTTGTTGTCGATGACGACAGGCTTGCCCCAGCGCTCCGACAGCTTTTGACCGACCAATCGTGGCAGGGCATCGGCCACGCCGCCGGCGGCAAACGGCACGACGATGCGCACCGGCCGGGAAGGATATTCGTCCGGTTGCGCCCACGCGGGACGCGGCTGGAACGCCAATGCCGAGATCACGGCCGGGACGGCCAGCAAGAGCCGCCACTTCAGCGCCGGCCTGTTTACGCAACGGTTCACGCAACACTCCCCGTTATTTCATTTGGATCGATGACCCTGTCAATTCGCTGGCGGCCCTTGTGCTGGCGGCCGACTTGTATAGACTGATCTTAATGAAGCTGTCTGATACTGTATAGACAACTTTTCGCATATGGGAAAGCGGATTTCTCATAAGATGCGGATCGGCACGCGCACGGTGCCGATTGGCACAAGCGCTGTGCACGCCTAAGCAAGGGGTGCGGCGCTTTTCACCGTTGTGGAACGTGCGCGGCCCACTTCATTCACGCCGGTCCGCGGATCGGGGAACCCGCATGCCAACACGTCCATCCGTCCAAACCGCTGACCCGGCAGCGCCGGCCTTCCAGCGCATCAAGGACTATGTGCAGGCGCAGATAGAAGCCGGCGTCTGGCGCGAGGGCGACGCCATCCCGCCCGAGTTGCGGCTCGCGGAAACGTTCGCGGTGTCGCGCATGACCGTCAACCGCGCGCTCAACGAACTGGAAGCCGAGCAGATTCTGGTGCGACGCAAGGGCGCCGGCACGTTCGTGGCACAGCAGCGCTACCAGGCGACCGTGGTGGAGATCCGCAGTATTGCCGAGGAAATTCGCGCACGGGGCCACCGTCATCGCAGCAGCCTGTACCGATTGGAGCGCCAGCGTGCCACCCGCAGCCTGGCCAGCCAGTTTGGGGTGGCGGAACGCAGCACGCTGTTCCATTCGGTCATTCTTCACTACGAGAACGACGCGCCGATCCAGGTGGAAGATCGCTGGGTCAATCCCGCGCTGGCGCCCGACTATATGGAAGCCGATTTCGGCACCATCACACCGAACGAGCACCTGATGCGCGTGGCGCCACTGCAGCGTGCCGAGTATCAGATCGAAGCATTGCTGCCCAGTGCCGAGGTGGCGGAGATGCTGGCGATTGCCCCGACGGAGCCGGCGCTGGTGCTGCGGCGGCGCACGTTTTCACACGGCGCGGTGGCGTCGGTGGTGGTGCTCTGGCATCCCGGTAATCGCTATCGGTTTGGCGGTGCGCTGGGTCAGGCGCTCTAATGCACGGCGGGCGAGGACAGACTTGTCTGCCAACGAATAAGCAATAGAATCAAAGAGCTGAAAGCACGTGCAGACGGGCACGCCTTGCAGGGCAGGCGGGAGACGGAAATGGGTGCCATACGTGGAAAGCTGGCGGGGACACTGACCGGGTTTGCCCTGATGCTGGGCGGATGCGTGGCATATCCGGGCTATGACACTGGCTATGGCGGTTATGCCGGCAGCTACTCCACCAGTGACTACGGCAGTTATCCGATCAATGCCTACGGCACTTTCTATAGCGGATACCCGGCCTATCCGGCGTACTACTACGGCAACTACTACGGTGGCTATCCGTACGGATATCCATATGGATACGCGGGCTGGCCGGTCTACAGCAGCATATGGATTGGCTACGGCTGCTGCGGGTATCGGGGTTACTACGGATATCGTGGCTACTACGGGTACCGGGGATACGGCTACCGCGGCTACTACGGCTACCGGGGCGGGTATCACGGCGGATACTACGGGGGCTATCACGGTGGCTACCAGGGCTACGGCTACGGTGGCGGGTACCGTGGATACGGTGGCTACAGCGGCGGATATGGCGGAGGCTACGGCGGAAACCGGGGTGGCTATCGCGGCGGTGGACGAGGCGGCGGCAGGGGCCGCTAGCAGGCGGCCCCCTGGTGTTATGGCAACTGGCGCAACTGGCCGATCACTGACATCAGCCGACCGTGTGCCACGGTCACCGATGCCTCATCCTGCAGCGCTTCCTGATAGCGCTTGCGAAACAGTTCGTCGCCATGCTCACTGAACAGCTTCTGCGTGGCACCGGCCACGGCGCGGCAGGTTTCGTCGTGATGTTCGTCGCCGTCGAGTTCCTCGTCGATCTCGATGATCAGACGTGACAACGGATCGAGCCAGCGGAAGAATGATTCCTCTGTCACTAACTGCACAAACTGTCCCGCGGGTATCGGGCCATGCAGTCTTTCATATTGGCCACGGTCATAACCGATGACCTCCTTGTGGACCTGGAGCAGCGCCGCCCGCAAGGCACGTAGCCCCGAGCGGCGGGTTTCCTGGGTAGCAAGGAACTGTTCGCTGGGCATGCCCATCTCCACTTTCCTGTTCATGGGGCAGGCCGTATCGACATGACCTTCGGCAGCGTCCTCCCTGTAGGCCGCCATTCACCCGCCCGTTGTTATCGGAAGCACACCTCCACGCTTGATGACATGCACGGTGTGAAAGCCAGTATAGGCAGCGGCATGACGCCAATCTAGCGTGGACGCCTAGCGAAATACCCGTATTGCGGCCCTGCGGCAAGACAGGCAGGCCGCGCCGCAGGCCCGATGTGGCGCCTGCGGGCATTGCAGTGCAGCGTCAATTGCGCGCGGGCAAACCCTGCATCAGTTCAACCAGATAGCCCTTCCAGACCTCGGGATGCTGCAGCGTTTGATGGCCGTATGTGTGCTCGCTTTCGGGCATCTCCACAAAGCGGCCGCCTTTCACCTTGGGCACGGTGCGTTGCATGACGCCAAGATCGACGGCATTGATCATGTCGTCGGCAAAGTTGACGGCGTAGAGCGGTGCGCGGATCTTGCCAAGGTCGGCCTCGGGGTTGTAGTCCCAGGACGATTCAAACCAGTAGAGGTAGTCGTTCGCATCGATCTTGCGGCTTTCGGCAACGGCCGTGTCGAAATACTGGTTCACCTGGTCGCGCGTGGGCGCCGCTTTCTGCAGCGTGGCGGCGCTCTGCGTCATCAGTGAAAACACCGGCACTGCATTGGTCCAGCGCGTGGGCTGGCTCGTGTAGTTGCCGCCGTTCCAGTCCGGATCGTTGCGGATGGCTTCGATCAGCGTGCGGCGCCACAGCCAGTTGCGGCCCGACATGGCCACCGGCTGGCTGGCGATCGGCATCAGCGCATCCATCATGTCGGGATGACGCTCGCCCCAGATCCAGGTCTGCATGCCACCCATCGACGTGCCCAGCACGAGCCGCAGGTGATCGACCTTGAGTCCTTCGGTCAGCAGCCGGTAGTGGCCTTCCACCACATCGGTGTAGCCATAACGCGGAAAGCCGGCGCGCATGCCGTCGCTGGGCTTGCTCGATCCTCCACGTCCCAGGCCGTCGGGCATGATGATGTAGTAGCGCGAGGCATCGAGCGGCTGGCCCGGCGCAAACAGCTCTTTGCGCATCAGCGGCGTCAGGAACGCGCGGCCGGTGCCGGTGGTGCCGTGCAGCAGCAGCACGGCATTGTTGACCTTGCCGTCGGCGCCGCGCGTTGGCGTGCCCAGCGTGGCGTAGTGCAGCTTCACTGTGGGCAGCGTCTGTCCGTTCTGGAAGCGGAAGTCATGCACTTCGACATCGCCTTCCTTGACCTGCGGCGCAGTGGGCTGGGGTGCCTGCGCGCAGGCCATGCCCCATGCCAGCGCCGCCGCGGCAACCAGTGTTTTTACAGCCTGTGCAGCTCTCTCGCGCATCATCGTCTCCCTTGGTGTTGTATGAGCACGGGCGATCATACTGCAAGGTGCGCTATCACGAAGTCAGCCGCATCCGCGCCAGCAACGGCAGGTGATCGGACGCCAGCCGTGCCAGCGGCGAGCGATGGCTGGTCACCGCCACGAGATGCGCGCGGGGCGAGGTCCAGATGCGGTCCAGCGCCAGGAACGGCAGGCGCGACGGAAATGTCGAGACATGGGGCGTGCGCTCGAAGTAGGCATGGAGCCACCGCAGCGGCCGCCCCCACAGGAACCATTCGTTGACGTCCCCGAGCAGGACAGTTGGCTGGGCCGGCGCTTCGGCCAACGCGGTCAGCAGGCGCCGCACCTGCCAGCGCCGTTCGCCGGGGCGAAGGCCCAGGTGCGTGGCAATCACACGCAGCGCGAACGTGCCCGATTCGATGGCATTGCATTCGAGTTGCGCGTCGATGGCGCCGCGCGGTTCGCATCCTTTCACGCTGAGGTCGATATGGCGCACGCTCAGCGGTGGATAGCGCGTCAGCAGCGCATTGCCATAGTCGCCGTCGTCGCGCACCAGCGTCGGGCCGGGAATCGCATGAAGCCCGGTGTGGTGTGACAGGAAGCGCAGCATGTCGAAGCCCGTGCCCCGGCTTTCCACTTCCTGCAGCGCGATCAGGTCGGCGCGCAGTTCGTTGATCACCTCGCAGACGCGCTTCGGCACGAAGTGCCCGTCGATGCCGACGCCACCGTGGATGTTGTAGCTCGCCACGACGATATCGGCGTGGAGTACGGGCCGGGTTGCAGCGCGAGGCGCACCGGGGTGGGCGTCAGGCGCATTCATTGCGCGCCCTCGCTCGACGGCGGACGGCAGCAGTGCGGTTGCCGTGCTGTCGCGTTCGCATGCGACGTCCGGGCGCGGCGGCGCTGCCGTCTGCGACGCAGCACCCATAGCACGGTGATGGGAATCAGCAGCACGATTGCCAGCCATGCGTACGTTGCCGCGCCGGGATCGCGCGCCACGGCTGCAATGCGATCGACCAGCGACGCCGATACGATGATGCCCGGCGACATACCGATGGCCGTCCCCAGCAGACAATCGCGCAACCGGATACGCGACGCGCCCACCACCAGGTTGACCAGCGTAAACGGCGCCACGGGCACCAGCCGCAGCACCACCATTGCCAGCAACCCGTGCTGGTTTACCTGCTGGCTCAGCTGATTCAGGCGCCGTCCGCCAAAGCGCTGCACGGCGTTGCGTCCGAGCAGGCGCCCCACGATGTAGCCGGCGGCCGTGCTTGCCACGGTGCCCGCCAGCGCAATCGCACCGCCGTACAACGGGCCGAACACCACCAGCGTCACGACGATCAGCACGGTGACGGGAAACAGCGCAAGGCCACCGGCGATGAAGGCGCCGACCATCGCCAGGGGCGCGAACGGCATGTCGTCCAGGCCTTGGACCACGGCAAGCAAATGGCGGAAGTCGGTCCATTCGCGCAGCGGGGTATGGCGCCACGCGAACACCGCGCCAGCCAGTACCATCAGCAGCAACAGCAGCATCACCACGCGACTGGCCACGCGCGGCCGGGCGTCGTGGCTGACGAACTCGGACATGATCTCGTCGGTGTCGATCGGCTCCATTGGGTCGAGCAGCGTGGCATCGGGCAATGCGGCGTCGATGTCTTCGGGCACCGTGGGCACGAATGGTTGAAGCGTGCGGCCGTCGGGCCGGTGTAGCGCAGCCAGGGCAGTGTTCAGGCGGCTGTGCGCATGCAGCGCCTGGTGCAGGGCGTCGGGCGTCACCGCCAGGTGCTCGCACAGCAGGCGGTCGCGCATGGCGCGAATGCCCGTGGCAATGTGCGGGGCGCCTTGCGATTCGATCACGAGATTGCATTCGGTATCGAGACCGAAAGACCGGTTGCTCAGATTCGCCGAGCCGATGGTCAGCAGGCGGTCATCGACCACCATGACCTTGCTGTGCACGTTGACGCAGGCATCGCCCAGTTCGGGTACATGCGGGCAATAGAGCTGGAAGCGGCCCTGCGGGTCGGCCTCGCGCAGCCCGCGATAGAGACGCGCGCGCAGCACGCCCATGCTGGCTTCCTCAAGCCAGCCGCTTTCGGTCCGACGCGAAACGAGTGCGATATCCGGCCCGTCCGGTTCACGCAGACGAGCCGCGAAGGCTTCCGCAATCAGTCCGGAACTGAAGTACTGGTTTTCAAGATAGAGACTGTCGCGCGCGGCGGCGATAGCGTCGAGGTGGAGCGCGCGAATCTCGCTGACGCCCGGCCTGTCGTCGCGCTCGGGATACGTGCGGCTGATGCCCACGCGCACGTTGGTGACGTCGGGCACCACCTGTTCGGGCCATGCGTCGGCCGCGCCAATCTTGCTGACGGCCGGCACACGTGCATGGCGTCCGGTTGCCCACAACCATCGTTCCGCTGCCAGATCGCCGAGCGCGCGCGCCGTGTCGCCATCGACCATGCACTGCACGTCATGAAAAGGCGGGTACGGTTTGCCATCGGGATCGACGCGGCGCGGATCATCGGCCAGATGATGGTGCGTGTCCCAGCGCCGGATGGTCAGGTCCAATCCACCGACGAATGCCACGCTGTGGTCGATCACCACCATTTTCTGATGATGCGAGGCGCCCGGCGGGTGATTGCCATCGAGGCAGAAGGACAACCGCCGGTGCGTCTGCCAGTGCTCCTTGGCGGACGGAAGGAATTCGCGTTCGAGCGCGAACACCATCGCATAGTCCCAGCTCAGCACATAGATGCGCAGCCCCCGGCGGCGCCGGCACAGCGCGTTGAGGAAATCGCGCAGTTCCGCCGGCAGCCCATCGTCGGGCGGCTCGGAAAGCAGACGCACGCGGCTGTCGATATCCCATCCGAGGATAAAGACGCTGTGTTCGGCGCGCGCGAGTGCGTGCCGTAGCGCGGGGAAATAGGCATCGGCATCGACCAGCATGGCAAAGCGCGCACTCGACTCCACGCGCCAGCAATTGTGGCCCGGACGCAGCAGGGAAGCATCGGCATCGCTCGTCATGGCGAACGGTAGGCTGCGCAAGTTTCGTACCGGTCGCGCAGGCGCTTGCCGTCGCGGATGTCGCGGCGGCGGCGCGTGTGCGCCTTACTTGCCTTTGTAAATCCTGCCGTCAGGCCGCAGCGGCGGTGCGCCATGCCGCGGGCGGCATGCCGAAGCGGCGGGCAAACGCCCGGGTGAACGTGGTCTGGTCGGGATAGCCGATACCGGCGGCGATCTCGGCGAGTGGCATGGCGCCGCTCATCAGCCACTGCACGGCCCGGTCAAGCCGCAGCCGGGTCTGGTAGCCGTGCGGCGTGTCGCCGAACGCTTCGCAGAACAGCGTATGAAAGCGCCGGGGTCCCCAGCCGATACGTGCGGCGAGCTGGTCCACGCGCAATGGCGTGGACAGATGCGCGCGCAGATAGTTATCGATGGCCGCCACCGGAAAACGCGCGGCGTCGGGCTGGCGGTCGTCGAGGCCAAGCATCGCGGACAGTCCACCGGCCAGCGCCGCAGCCTGGTGCCAGGCATGCTGCGCCGCCACGGTCCGCGACGCATCGCGTGCCGTGGCCAGCCCGCGCACATGCGTGGCAAATGTGGTGTCCATCGTGAACGTGCGCGGTTTGGCCATCAGGCGCGCAGGCAAGGCAACGGAACTCAAAGGAAAATCGGCGACGAGCTGCAGATTGTCGGTCAGCCCGCTGCACAGATGATGCAGGCCCGAGGGAATGACCAATCCATGCGTGCCGTCGACGCGGTAGGCATGCCCATCGATTTCGAGTTCGATCTCGCCGTCGACGCCAAACAGCAACTGGTGATAATCGTGTGCGTGGCCGAACGGCCGCCGGTGATAGCGGCGGGGTTCGACCAGCGGCGACGCATGCTCAACGAGCTTCGGCATGACGCGGTTTTCCATGCGTCTGGCACAGCCAGACTCCGGCACCGGCGATACCCATGCCGAGCCATTGCACCGGCCCGAGGCGATCGCCGAACAGCAGCGCGGCCTGCACGGCGGCCAGCGGCGGCGCCAGGAACATCAGCGCGGCGGCATTGGCGGCCTGGCCACGGCGCACCAAACCCAGCAGCAGCCACGTACCCAGTCCGGACAGCACCACGGCCGCCCATGCCAGCGACGCCCACAGCGTGGGGCCGGATTCCCAGCGCAGTGCGCCGGGGCCACCCGACGCAGTGACCACGATGACGGCCACGAGCATCGCCCCGGCGTTCTGCCAGGCCGAGCTGGCGCGGATATCCGCGCGGGCGATCGAGGTTTTCTGAAGGAGGGTTCCCATCGTGATGGACACAATAGCGAGTACGCCGACCAGGACGATCCACGGCGATACCGCTTGCGGCGTACCGGCCTGCATGGCTGGCAAGACTACCAGACCCACACCAAGCGCGCCCAGGCCGAGGCCGCGCCAGGTACGCGAGGAAGGTTGCTCCTTGAGCAGCGGAATGGCAAGTAGCGCGGTCAGCAGCGGTTGCAGCGCACCCAGCAGCGCCATGATCGACGGCGACAGGCCGTGCGCCACGGCGCCGTATCCGGCGCACAGGTATATGCCCTGCATCAGCGCACCGGCCAGCAGGTGACGCGGCACCTGGGACAACGGCGGCCAAGTGGCGCGCCCGGCGGCCGCGACCACGGCGAACATCAGCGTGGCCAGCGCAAAGCGGGCCAGCAGAAACAGGCTGGTGTCGGCCACGGGCACCACGGCCTTGCCGACGATGAAACCGGTTGACCAGATCAGGACAAAAGCCACGGCGGGCAGCCAGGCGGGATAGGGGCGCGACATCGATGACAGCAGCGGGACGGGTTACAGGTGACGGACGGATTTTCAGCGATAGCGGTGGAGGCTAACCCAGCACGGCACGGCTGTCTTGGCAAATCCTGCACTGCGCGCGCCGATGCCCGTGGTATGGTTGCCGCCGCCATCGCCATCCAAATGCCCATCCGCCATGCCTGACATGCCCGACCGTCCGCAGCAACGCCTGATCCACGATCTTGAGCTGATTCCGCACCCCGAGGGCGGCTACTACCGCGAGACGTTTCGTGATCCGGCCCGCGTGACCCGGGCGGCGGACGGCGCGGAGCGCTCCGCATCCACTGCGATCTACTACCTGCTGTGTGACGACGCGTATTCGGCCTGGCACCGCATCCGGGCCGACGAACTGTGGCACTTCCATGCCGGCGACGCGATTCACGTGCATATGCTGACGCCCGATGGCGCGCTGGTCACGCACCGGCTTGGCAATCCGCTGGTGCAACCGGGCACGGTATTCCAGGCCGTGGTGCCCGCCGGTTACTGGTTCGCCGCCGAACGTGTTCCCGCCGCTGACGCCAGCGCAGGCTACGCGCTGGCCGGTTGCACGGTGGCGCCCGGATTCGAGTTCAGCGAATTCGAACTGGCCGATGCGTCGCAACTGGCGGCTGCGCACCCCGCGCATGCGGGGCTGATCGCACGGCTTGGCAGCAGGCCGCGCGCGAGCAACTAAAAGCGCCAGTCAGACCGGGGCCTTCACCTGTGCGCGCAGGTAGTCCACCACGCGCGCCACACGGGGCGGCAGCGACCATTCCGAGCGGTGAATCAGCCAGAGCTTGTCGATCACCGGCGCGTGGCAGTCCAGCACACGAATCTGGTCCTTCTGCGCAAATGCTTGGCGTGCATAGCGCGGGATCACGGTAAAGCCAAAGCCACGCGCCACCGGTTCCAGCATCAGGCTCACCTGATTGCTGAACCCGCGGCAAGGCAGCGTGTGCACGCCCGCGTTGCCAGGATAGTGGCGGCTCAACAGGCGGTTGGCCATTGTCTTGCCGTCTGGATGGTCGACAAAGCCGATGCGCTGGAGATCTTCCCAACCATGTACCTGTTCGCCAGCCGGGTAGACCAGTTCCAGCGGTTCCTCGCTGAACGGGCTCGCGGCCAGACGCGGCTCATCGGGCTTCAGCGATACCAGACCCACGTCGAAGCGGTTCTGCAGCACGCTTTCCAGCACTTCCGCATCGGGCGCGAAGCGATGGCGGATGATCAGCCCGGGCGTCTTTCCCTGCAGGTCCAGCAGACGCGGATACAGGAACAGGCCGATGCTGCCGGGGGTGATCAACCCCACGACACCGCTTTCGCCGTCGGCGCTGAGCCGGGCGCGCAGGCGGTCGTTGGCAACTTCCATGTCGCTGCAGTATTCCAGCAGCGCCTTGCCGGCCGGGGTCAGTTCAAGCGCGCGCGGGCGCCGAATCAGCAGCGGACCCAGCGCATCTTCGAGATGGCGGATGTGCTGGCTGACGGCGGCCTGCGTCAGCCCGAGCTCGTCCGCCGCGCTGGTGAAGCTGCCGTTCTGCGCCAGCATTGCGAACGAACGCAGCCATTGCGGGTTAAGCATAATGAACTCTTATTGAAGCGATAACGTGTAGATGGTTTTCATTATAGCGAGCCATGACTAATATCGCTGCATTGCAACACGCAGAGACAAACTCATGACTACGCCTGCACTTTTCACCCCGTTCACGCTGAAAGACGTTACGTTGCGCAACCGTATTGCGGTGCCGCCGATGTGCCAGTACAGCGCCATCGATGGCTTCACCAACGACTGGCACCTGTCCCACTACGCCGGTCTGGCGCGCGGCGGTGCCGGCCTGGTCATCGTCGAGGCCACGGCCGTGTCGCCGGAAGGCCGCATCTCCCCGGGATGCACGGGTTTGTGGAATGACGAGCAAGCCGTTGGCATGGCGCGCATTGCCGAAGCCATCAAGGCCGGCGGTGCCGTGCCCGGCATCCAGATCGCCCATGCCGGCCGCAAGGCCAGCGCGAACCGTCCGTGGGAAGGCGACGATCATATTCCCGAAGGCGACGACCGTGGCTGGAACACGATTTCGCCGTCGGCCAAGCCTTTCGGCGCGCATCTGTCGAAGATGCCCGAGGCGATGACCCAGGACGACATTGCCCGTGTCCAGGCCGATTTCGTGGCTGCCGCCAAGCGCGCCCGCGACGCCGGCTTCCAGTGGCTGGAGCTGCATTTCGCGCACGGCTACCTGGCGCAGAGCTTCTTCTCGGTCCACGGCAACGATCGCACCGACGAATACGGTAACGACGCCATCGGCCGTGGCCGCTTCCTGCTGGAAACGCTGGCCGCCGTGCGCGAAGTGTGGCCGAAGAACCTGCCGCTGACGGCACGCTTTGGCGTGATCGAGTACGACGGCAACGACGAGCAGACGCTCAAGGAGTCGATCGAACTGGTGCGCGCCATGCGTGAAGGCGGCCTGGACATGCTGAACGTCAGCGTCGGCTTTTCCACGCCGAATGCGCAGATTCCGTGGGGTCCGGCCTTCCTGGCGCCGATCGCCGAGCGCGTGCATCGTGAAGCCGGTCTGCCGGTGGCGTCGTCCTGGGGTATCGACGACCCCGTGGTGGCCAACCGCGTGGTCGAAGAAGGCCAGATGGACCTGGTGATGGTGGGTCGCGCGATGCTGTCGAATCCGCACTGGCCGTACCAGACCGCGATGAAGCTCGGTGTGGAGCGCCCGTCGTGGGTTCTGCCCGCGCCGTACGCCCACTGGCTCGAACGCTATCGCGTGCAGTCGGCCTGAGCCTGAGGCCGCGCTGGCCGGGTCAGAACGATCCGACCAGCGTGCCCAGCGCGATCACGACCGTCAGGGCCAGCAACGGCCCGACGATGCCGACCATCACAATGCCGCCGTAGCTTTGCCTGTGCGTGGCGCCGCAGACAGCCAGCAGCGTTACCACAGCGCCGTTGTGCGGCAGGGTATCGAGCGTGCCCGCGCTCATCACGGCCACGCGATGCAGCACCGCCGGGTCCAGGCCGATTTCCAGCGCGCGCAGCAGATACGTGCCGCCAAGCGCGTCAAGCGCGATTGTGAGTCCACCCGATGCGGAGCCGGTCAGCGCCGACAGCACGTTGGTGGCCACGGCCAGCGATACCAGCGGGCCGCCTTCTATCGACAACACCCAGTCCCGCACGATGGCAAAGCCGGGCAGGGCGGCGACGACCGCGCCGAATCCCACCAGGCTCGCCACACTGAGTACCGGCAGGGCGGCCGCGTGCGCGCCCGCGCCAGCGGTCTCGCGTAGCGCGGGCAGGCGCCGGAAGTTCAGCAGCACCAGGCACAGCACGGCTGCGCTCAGCGCCACGATCACGGACCAGACGCCGCCGACGGTCTGCAGCGTCGTCGCGCCCCATTCGGGCAGGGCCAGATAGTCGGCGTCCAGGCGCGGCAGTACCGCGAGGCTCATCAGCAGGTTGACGGCGATCACGACGACGAGCGGCAACAGCGCGACGAACGCGCTGGGCGCCTCGACGCTGCGCTGGCCCTGCAGTGTTTCGGCCGGATCGAATTCTCGCGCCGTACTGGCGCGTTCGCGGATCAGCGGCCGCTCGGCCACCGCGCCAACGCCGGCCACATCGGCCACGTCGGCTACATCGGCCGGCAACCCCACGCCATAACCTTCGCCCTTGCGGCGCGCGGCGCCCTCGCAGCGCGCCAGCCACCACATGCCGAATGTCAGCATGATCAGGCTGGCGATGATGCCGAGCCCAGGCGCCGCGAACGGTGTGGTGCTGAAGAACGGCATCGGTATCGCATTCTGGATTGCCGGCGTGCCGGGCAGTGCCGACATCGTGAACGTCGACGTGCCCAGCACGATTGCCGCGGGCATCAGCCGGTGCGGAATATCTGCCGCGCGAAACAGCGCGTGGGCCATCGGTGCCAGCACGAAAAACGCCACGAACAGGCTCACGCCGCCATAGGTGAGCAGCGCGCCGGCCAGTACCACGGCCAGCATCGCCCGGCGTGGCCCGAGCGTCCGGGTCATCCAGTTCGCAATCGCCATCACGGACCCGCTATCGTCCATCAGCTTGCCGAACAGCGCGCCGAGCAGGAATAGCGGAAAGAACTGCGCGACAAATCCGGCGGCCGTGCCCATGAAGGTCTGGGTCCAGTGCGCCAGCAGCGGTTGTCCGGCCGTGGCCGCGGCCAACAGTGCGGCGGCGGGGGCGATGAGAAGGATGCTCCAGCCACGGAACGCCATCCAGATCATCGCCCCCAGGGCGATGACGATGCCTAGCAGGCCCACGATTCACACCTCCTGCAGCAGTTCGTCGAGATCGAACGAGGACTTGCGGCCCAGTGCATCGCCGTGGGCCGTCAGGAATTGCTCCGCCGCCGCGCGGCCCTCGTCGCGCAGCAGGCACAGGAACGGCCACTCGGCATTCATCTTCGAGGAGGAACCGAACTCCCCCATGCGGTCGCTGGCGATGCGATGGATGCGCATGCCGGCCCATTGCGCGCCCTCGGCATCGCCGGGGTCCGCCACACGCTGCAGCACGGCGATCATGCGCAGTTCCTTGAGCAGGGCGGCATTGAACGAGATCTCGTTGACGCGGCCCAGAATGTCTCGCGCGCTGCGCGGCACGCCTTCCCGCGCCACCGGATTTATCTGCACGAGGATCGTGTCGCGCGACTGGCATTCGCGTACCAGCGGGGTGATGGTCGGATTGCCGGCGTACCCGCCGTCCCAGTAAGGCACCCCGTCGATTTCCACGGCCTGGAATACGGTCGGCAGGCAAGCCGATGCCAGCAGTACGCTGGCCGTGACCTCGGTGTTCTTGAACACGCGGCCCCGGCCGGTCTCGACATTGGTGGCCGTGACAAAAAGATGGATCGGCGCCTGCGCCAGGACGTCGAAGTCGATGCTGGCGTGCAGGATCTCGGCCAACGGATTGCTGCCGGCCTTGTTCAGGTCATAGGGCGACCAGATCCGCGCGGCCAGGTCGGCGGCAACGAACAGTGGAGAATTGTCGAGGGTCCAGCGGCCCAGAATGATGTCCAGCGGACTGCGCCGGAATGGGCTGAAGCGCGAGGCGTCCGACACGCGGCGCCAGAAATCCTCCAGCGCTTGCCGCGCGCCGTCAGCGCCATTGAGCGCATGGCCGTGCACCAGCACGGCGGCATTCATCGCACCCGCCGAGGTGCCGGAAATGCCGTCAAGCTTGAGCCAGCGTTCTTCAAGCAGGCGGTCCAGCACGCCCCAGGTGAAGGCGCCGTGGGCGCCGCCGCCCTGCAGCGCCAGGTCAATCAGCAGCGGTTCCCGTGCCGCGCCCGGTACAGCGGTCTTGCCATCCTCGTTCATCCGACGCTCCCGAAGGTGAAACAGGTGAGGTACAAGCCGCTCTATTATTTGTTGTGCGGTGCAACTTCGGCAAGGAAGGTTTTCCGGGAAAGTCGATAGCGCCGGGTGTTGCTGGGTATTCAGATACTCAGCGAAGTGCTGAACTGCTCACAATGGATTTGTCGGAAGCCTGTGTGAATCCCAAGGGCGGTATCGATCCGCCATTTAGGAATGGCGTTTACTCAATGATCTCGAACTGATCGAAATACTGTTCGTTCAGAGTCAGACCCAATCCCGGCAGGTTGTCGTCGAGCTGCAGATACCCGTTGTCCGGCGCCGGTTCACCCTTGAAGATGTAGTAGAACAGTTCGTTGCCGACCTCCACGTCGTGCACCGGGAAGAATTCCGACATCGGCGACGCGGTGGACGCCATCGTCAGGTGATAGTTGTGCATCTGGCCCGCATGGGGAATCACGGGGACCGACCAGGCTTCGGCCATCGCATTGATTTTCTGTGCAGCGGTGATGCCGCCCACGCGATTGGTGTCGTACTGGATCACGTCGACGGCGCGACGCTCCAGCAGGTCCTTGAAGCCGTAGGACGTGAATTCATGCTCGCCGCCCGAGATCGGGAACGGGCTCATTTTCTTTAGCTCGGCATAGCCTTCGATGTCGTCGGCAATGACCGGTTCTTCGAGCCAGCGCGGATTGAATTCGGCCAGTCGGGGAATGATGCGGCGCGCGTATTCGAGCGTCCAGCCCATATAGCATTCGAGCATGATGTCGACGCCGTCTCCGACCAGTTCGCGTAGCAGCCGAACCTGTTCCAGGTTCTTCTGCATGCCGGCCGGTCCGTCCTTGGGGCCGTAGCCAAAGCGCATTTTCATTGCGGTGAAGCCCTGGTCCAGATAGCGCTGCGCTTCGCCAAGGAACGCGTCCCGGTCATCGTTGTTGTAGAGCTTCGACGCGTAGCACCAGATTTTTTCCTTGGTGCGTCCGCCCAGCAGCTTGAACACCGGCCGGCCCGTGGCCTTGCCCATCAGGTCCCACAGCGCGATATCCACGGCCGAGATGGCCGCCATGCCGATACCCTTGCGGCCCCAGGCGTGGGTGCGGCGGTACATCTTTTGCCACAGGTATTCGTTGTCGAACGGGTCTTGTCCGATCACGATCGGCGCCAGGTACTGGTCGACGATCTGCTTGGCCACGCGCGGGGCCAGCGCGCAGTTGCCGATGCCAACATGGCCGTCGTCGGTCTCCACTTCCACCACAAGCCAGCCGTGAAAGCGGAACGATCCCATCGCGTCGCCGCGATCAAACAGGATGTCCGTGGCGTTGGTGCAGAAGTGCGCCTGCGGCGGCACGGTCTTGCCTTTCCATTCGAATACGCGCGCGCGGACGTTGGTGATCTTCATGGTGGGTTCCTTTGAGCGTCAGAGTCAGGCGGCGTGGGCATTGGCCAGGCGGCGGGCACCCATCTGGCAGGCCAGATGGAATGCCTGCAACGTGGCGCCCGGATTGGCGCGGCCCTGTTGTGCGATATCGAAAGCGGTGCCGTGCGCGGGCGTGGTGATCGGCACGGGCAAGCCACCCTGGATGGTCACGCCGCGCGAGAAGCCCATCAGCTTGATGCCGATCTGGCCCTGGTCGTGGTACATCGTGACGATGGCGTCGAACTGCCGCTGCTCCGGGCCGCCCTGTACCTTCAGAAAGATCGTGTCCGCCGGGAACGGACCCTGCGCCGCCACGCCGCGCGCCTGCGCGGCTTCCACGGACGGGCCGATCACGTCGATTTCCTCGCGGCCGAACGCACCGTTGTCGCCGTTGTGCGGATTCAGGCCGCACACGGCGATGCGCGGCGTGGCCACCCCAGCCTGGCGCAGCGCGGTGTCGATCAGATCGATCGCATCGCGCACACGCTCCGGCGTAATCAGCGCGGGCACCTCCTTGATGGCGACATGCGACGTGACGCGCGACGTCCACAGGCCGTCCAGCACATTGAACTCGCAGAACGGGCCGCGATAGCCGAGCTTCTGCGCAAACCAGTGCAGTTCGTCGTTGTGGCCCATGCCGGCGGCATGCATCGAGCTCTTGTTCAGCGGTCCGAACAGGATGGCATCGGCCTGACCGGCCTGCGCCAGGTTCAGCGCCACCTGCAAGGTGCCCAGGCAGTAGCGGCCGCCTTCCGTGCTGGCTTCACCGCGTGGATAGACGGGTTTGTCGTCCAGCGCCCAGTGGTAGAGCCGGGGCCCCTGTTCGGTGCCCTGGAAGTCGGGCCGCTCCACCTCGGGCAGCGACAACCGGACGCCTGCCACCTCCATCGCGCGCTGCCATTCGTCGCGGTCGGCAATCAGAAGGATGCGTGCCTGCGCGGCAACGGGGTCGGCCAGCAGCCGGGCGATCAATTCGGGGCCGATGCCGGCGGGATCGCCGAGCACCATCGCAATACGGGGACGTTTGGTCATGATCAGTGGAGACAATCGAATTCAACGCATCAATCGAATCAATGGAATCAGTCGAGCTTGACGCCGAGTTCGGCGATCAGCTTGCCGTACCGCGCATATTCGCTGCGCGAGAAGGCGTCGAACTGGGCAGGGTCCATCGCACCGGGCACGGCGCCGACATCGCCAAGGCGGCGAATCGTGTCGGGGTCCTTCATCACCTGCGTCATCGCGGCACTGATCTTCTGCAGCGTGGCGGGCGGCGTGCCGGCGGTGGCATAGACGCCGTACCAGGTATTGGCCTGGATATCGGGCAGGCCAGCCTCTTTCAGCGTCGGCACGTTGGGCAGGAGTGCCGACCGCTTGTCGGACGTCACCGCCAGCGCGCGCAGCTTGCCGGCCTTGATATGGTTGATGACCGAAGGCATGGTTTCGAAGCTCATGTCCACCTGGCCGCCCATCAGGTCAACCAGTCCGCTGGCGCTGCTCTTGTAGGGCACGTGCAGCATCTTGCCGTGGATCTGATGGACGAAGGCTGCCGCGGCCAGATGCTGCGTGCTGCCGACGCCCGACGAGCTGTAGCGATACTTGTCCGGGTTGGCCTGGATCTGCGCCACCAGCGTCCGGGCATCCTGAATCGGTAACTGGTTGTTGACGACCAGTACATTGGGCACCTGGGCAACCAGCGCCACCGGCACCAGATCCTTGAGCGGATTGAACTGCAGCTTGAGCAGATGCGGCGCGATAGCCTGGGAAGTCGATACCCCCATCAGCAGGGTATTGCCGTCGGGCTGCGCCTTTGCGGTGATATCGGCGGCGATCGTATTCGATGCACCGGGCCGGTTGTCCACCACCACCGGCTGTTTGAGGATGGCGGCCAGCTTGTCGGACACGATGCGCGCCATGATATCGGTGCCACCGCCAGGCGCGGCGCCCACCATCATGCGAACCGGACGGGCATCGTCCGCCCATGCCGCGGGTATTGCCACGCTGAACCACGCAATGCCAGCCAGTGCCCCGGCCATCCATGTCTTCATGTCTGTCTCCGTCGTTTGCAGTCTGTGCTGCGTGACGATCACTATACGGAGGCCGGCATCACTCGAAAACTGAGCATTTCTGAAGCGGCGATAAACGGCGGTGATATCCGGGTTAACGTGGGCAGGCACGGCGGGCGTGCCGGTGCGGGCCGCGAGCGATCACCGCAGGCGATCACCCTATGTGCAGGATTCAATAGGCAGCGGGCATGGGCGAGCCGTATATTGAGCGGCACGACATCCATAACGACATCACGACATCTGCAAGGAGACAGCATGACGACGCCCGTGTATCGCGGAGTGTTTCCCGTAGCGCCGACCATTTTCGATGCCCAGGGAGGGCTCGATCTCGATGGTCAGCGCCGTTGCATCGATTTCATGATCGATGCCGGATCGCACGGCATCTGCATCCTTGCCAATTTCTCCGAGCAGTTCGTCCTGACCGACGATGAGCGCCAGCTGCTGATGACGACCGTGCTCGACCACGTGGCGGGCCGTGTGCCGGTGATCGTGACCACCACGCATTTCAGCTCGCGTATCTGCGCCGAGCGTAGCCGCGCCGCCCAGGACGCCGGGGCGGCGATGGTGATGGTCATGCCGCCCTACCACGGCGCGACGATCCGTGTGCCGGAGCGGGCGATCCACGAGTTCTTCTCGGCGGTGTCGGCGGCCATCGACATCCCGATCATGATTCAGGACGCGCCGGTCAGCGGCACCACGTTGTCCGCGCCGTTCCTGGCGCGCATGGCCAGCGAGATTGCCAATGTGTCCTACTTCAAGATCGAGGTGCCGCAGGCCGCGGCCAAGCTGCGCGAGCTGATCGCGCTCGGTGGGGACGCGATCGTCGGACCGTGGGACGGCGAAGAAGCGATCACGCTGATGGCCGATCTGGAAGCCGGCGCGACCGGTGCGATGACCGGCGCGGGCTATCCGGACGGTATTCGCCAGATCCTCGATGCCTGGCAGGCTGGCGATGCCGAGGGCGCCGCCGATCGCTACCAGCAATGGCTGCCGTTGATCAACTACGAAAACCGCCAGGGCTGGCTGGCAACGGCCAAGGTGCTGATGCAGGAGGGCGGCGTGATCCGCTCGGATGCCGTGCGGCATCCTCTGCAACCGATGCATCCGGCCACGCGCGACGGATTGCTGAAGGTGGCGCGGCGGGTGGACCCGCTGGTATTGCGCTGGGGACGGTGAACCGTAAGCGTGCTATGCCGTGCGGTCACGCAGCGCATCGATCAGCAGACTCATCGACGCTGTCACCGGCCGTCCGTGCCGGGTGACGATGCCATACGGCCCAAGCTTGATCGGCAAGGGCAGGGGCAGCACGGCGAGCGCGCCGAGCTGCGCGTAGTACGCCGCCACCGATTCTGGCAGGACGGCAATCAGATCGCTGTCGATCAGCAATGACGTGGTCATCAGCACCGCTGCCGTCTCGATCGTCGACGGCGGCGGCGATACGCCGGCGTCTTCGAACGAACGGTCCAGCAGCGCGCGCATCGGGCTGGGCCGAGGCTGCATGATCCACGGAAAGCGTGTCAGCTCGGCGAACTGCAGCTTGCGCTTGCGCGCGAGCGAATGCTGGGGGCCGACGACGATGGCGAGTCCTTCGTCGCCCAATTGCTCGAATTCCACGCCGCTGCCATACCATCCCTCGGGTACGCGGCCGAGCACGATATCGAGCTGGTCGCGCTCCAGCAGGGGCACCAGCACGTCGCTGGTATCGACCTGCACGGCGATTTCCAGTTGGGGATGGTCGCGGTTCAGATCGCGGATGACGTCGGCCAGCAAGCCCGGCGCGGGAGCCATGACCGCGCCCACGCGCACGCGGCCGATCTTGCCGGACTCAAGCGCGACCAGTTCATCGCGCAACCCGGCCATATCGGCGAACACGAGCTTGGCGTAGCGGGTGGCGGCCGTGCCAAAGCGCGTGGCGCGCAGTCCGCGAGCGTGCCGTTCGAACAGCGCCACGCCGAGCAGGTCTTCCATGTCCTGCAGCATCTTGCTGACCGCCGGCTGCGACAAGGTGAGCGCATCGGCCGCCTGGCGCAGCGATCCTCGCTCCTCGATGGCCACGAGCAGGCGCAGGTGCTGCATTTTCAGGCGGTTGTGCAGGGCGGATACCGAAGGAATCATGATGGGCAAGAGAACGTGGCGCATCATTCTAATGCGCCGGTTCGGGTTCGAGGTCCGCGACGCGATATGCGCGCGCTCACCCCAGCTTTCCCATTTTCCTCTCCGCCTGTTCTGTGCGGATACCGGCCGCGAGTCTTTCACCACTGAAAGGTGGTTTGTGCATTGCGGAAATCATCGCCACCCCTGAAATCTGCGGGCCTCCGAGCAGGAAAAGCGCATCGCTGTTGCGCTGCATCGCAACATGAAAGCGTTGCGTTTTTCGACGGTAATCGCTCGTTCCATTGCCTTGACTTTGCATGATCTGAAGTCTTACGCTCCCGCTCATTGCAATTAGACGTTCGCATGTAGAACGCCGGTTCGATATGCGGTCAATTCGGATCTCAGGAGACAAGCCTTGAACAAGGTTGCCGGATTTTTTACAGAACTGATGCGCCGGTACTTGCCGGACCCCTTTGTGTTTGCCATCGGCCTGACGCTGTTGAGCATGGTGATGGCAATGGTGGTGGAGGGGCAGGGTGCCAGCGCCATCATCACGAACTGGGGCAAGGGATTCTGGAACCTGCTTTCGTTCACCACGCAGATGGCCGTGATTCTGGCGATGGGCTATGTGCTCGCTACCGCGCCACTGGTGGACCGGTTCCTCGATGGCATCGTGGCCAGGGTGCAGACGCCGCGCGGCGCCATCATCGTTGCCACGCTCGTGGGCGGTATCGGCAGCTACCTGAACTGGGGTTTCGGGCTCGTGATTGGCGGCATCATCGCGCGCAAGCTGGCGCTGAAGGTCAAGGGCGTGCACTACCCGCTGATCATCGCCTCGGCCTATAGCGGCTTCACGATGTACGGCCTGGGTCTGTCCGCGAGTATTCCGGTGCTGATCTCCACGCCGGGACATCCGATGGAAAAGCTGATGGGTGTGATCGCGCTGAAAGACACGATCTTCTCCCTGCCGATGCTGCTGACCAGCCTGGCCGTGATCGTCACGCTGCCGCTGCTCAACGCAATGCTGCATCCGCGCGATGCCCGCGACGTCGTGGAAATCAAGGAAGACGCCTCGGCCAAGGAAAGCACGGCGGGCGGCCACAGCATGGGTATCGAGAACACGCTGGCCGCGCGCATGAACAACAGCCGCCTGCTGAGCCTGCTGATCGGGCTGTGCGGCGTGGCCTATGCGGTGCTGTACTTCGTGCAGGGCGGCACGCTGGACCTGAACCTGATCAACTTCCTGATCCTGTTCATCGGCGTGCTGCTGCTGGGCACCCCGGCCAACTACGTCGCCAAGCTGAACGAAGGCATCAAGACGATTTCGGGCATCATCCTGCAGTATCCGTTCTACGCGGGCATCATGGCGGTGATGGCAGGCTCGGGACTGGTGGATACCATCTCGCGCGTGTTCGTCGATATCGCCACGCCGCAGACCCTGCCGTTCTGGGGCCTGGTCAGCAGCTTTGTCATCAACTTCTTTGCCCCGTCGGGCGGCGGTCACTGGGTGATCCAGGGTCCGTTCATGATCGACGCGGCCAAGGCCATCGGCAGTTCCGTGGCGCAGACGTCGATGTCGGTGATGCTGGGCAACGCGTGGAACGACCTGGTGCAGCCGTTCTGGATCCTGCCGGCGCTGGCGCTCTCGAAGCTCAAGCTCAAGGACGTGATGGGCTACACCGTGATCATGATGTTCTGGGTCGGCGCGATCTACATCGTGGCGCTGCTGGCCTGGGGTATGTTGACGCACTGATACCACCACTGGGAGACCTCGCATGCCGTACCTGATTGAAACGTTCGACAAGCCCAACCACCAGCACGTGCGCCAGGCCCACCGGCCCGCGCACCTGGATTACCTGGAAGCCAACAAGAAGCTTCTGCTGGCCTGCGGCGCGAAGCTCAACGACGACGGCAGCGATGGCGGCGGCGGCATCTACATCCTCGATGTCGACACACGCGAGGCCGCCCAGGCCTTTATCGAAGCCGATCCATTCCATCAGGCGGCACTGTTTGCCGAGGTCAAGATCGTGCGCTGGCGCAAGGCCTACCTCGACGGCGTGCGCCATATCTGAGGCTGTCATGAAGCGATGGAAGCAACGGCCCGAAGGCGCCAACTGGGGCGACTTCGGCGACGACGACCAACTCGGCCGCCTGAACCTGATCACGCCGGCATGCGTCCGCGCTGCCGCGCGGGAGATTCGCAGCGGCCGTACGTTCTGCCTGTCGTTGCCGCTGGACCTGCCCGGCGGCAACGTACTGAATCCGCGCCGGCATCCGCCGGTGCTGCGGCCCACGTTCCGCGACGACGTCGCGTATGTGAACTTTCCGCTGGCCAAGGTCGACCCGCGCGCGTTGGATGTGCTCAGTGACGACCAGGTGCTGCTGTCCATGCAGTACTCCACCCAGTGGGATTCGCTGGCACACGTGGGCGCGCTGTTCGATGCCGATGGCGATGGCGTGGCCGAACGGGTCTATTACAACGGTTTCCGGCCCAACACCGATATCGTCGGCCCGGTCGACTACGCGGAATCCGACCACTTCGCCGCGCATCCGTGCGGCCATGACCATAGTCACGCCGAGGCGCTGGGTATCGAGACATTCGCGACGCATGGCATCCAGGCTCGCGGCGTGCTGGTCGACCTGGCGGAACACTTTGGGCGCGAATGCCGTACGGTCGGCTATGACGACCTGATGCGCGTACTTGACGCGGACAAGGTCGAGGTAGCCACCGGCGACGTGCTCGTGCTGCGCACCGGATTTGCCGAGATGCTGGTCGAAATGGCCGGCAAGCCCGACGCCGAGGTGCTGCACAACAGCTGCTGCGCGCTGGATGGCCGCGACGACAAGCTGCTGCAATGGATTACCGGGTCCGGCATCGCCGCGATTGCCGCCGACAACTACGCCGTCGAGCGCTACCCGGCGCGTCCGGTACCCGAAGAAAAGGGGCCGGTGCCGATGCTGCCGCTGCACCACCATTGCCTGTTCAAGCTGGGTTTGCCGCTGGGCGAGCTGTGGTACCTGCGCGACCTGGCCACGTGGCTGCGCGATGAACGCCGTAGCCACTTTTACCTGTCGGCGCCGCCACTGCGGTTGCCCGGCGCGATGGGGTCGCCCGTCACCCCCGTCGCCACTGTCTGAATCCGCCACGTTTTCAAGAAGGAGCTGCCATGCTGTTCATGGTCGAAATGACTGTCCGTATTCCACATTCGCTCGACCCGCAATTGGTGGAGAAGATCAAGGCCGACGAGAAGGCGTACTCGCAGCAGTTGCAGCGGGAGGGCAAATGGCGCCATCTGTGGCGCGTTGCCGGGCTTTACGCCAACGTGAGCATCTTCGACGTCAAGGATGCCGACGAGCTGCACGCGACCCTGACGGCGCTGCCGCTGTATCCCTACATGGACATGAAGGTCACCGCGCTGGCGCAGCATGGTTCGGCCATCGCCCAGAACTGAGCGGGAGCTGACCATGCCGTTCGCTGAACTTTCCGACGTCAAACTGCATTACCAGCTCGATGGCGACGCCAATCTTCCGGTGCTGGTGCTGTCCAATTCGCTCGGTACGAACTTCGAAATGTGGCAGCCGCAGATGGCCGCACTGACACAGCACTTCCGTGTCCTGCGCTATGACACGCGCGGTCATGGCCGCTCGTCGGTGACCGAAGGCCCTTACAGCATCGCCCAGCTTGGCGGTGATGTGATTGCGCTGCTGGACCATCTGGGTCTGCAGCGCGTGCATTTCTGTGGCTTGTCGATGGGCGGCATCACGGGGATGTGGCTGGCCTTGCACCATGCGAGCCGGCTGGACAAGCTCGTGCTCTGCAACACGGCCGCCTATATCGGCCCGCCTGAGAACTGGACCAATCGCGCCGCTGCCGTTGAGCGCGATGGCGTGGGATCGATAGCTGCTGCTGTCGTCGACAAATGGCTCACGCCCGATTTCTCGGCACAGCAACCGGAACTGGTGCAGCGGTTGCGCGCCATGCTCGGCAGTACCGACGCACGCGGCTACGCCGCCAACTGCCTGGCCGTCCGCGATTCCGACCTGCGTGGCGAGATCGGCCGCATCACGACGCCCACGCTGGTCATCGCCGGTTCGGGAGACATCCCGACGCCACCCGCTGACGGCCGCTTTCTGGCCGAAACCATTCCGGGCGCGCAGTACGTGGAACTGTACGCGGCACATCTTTCCAACCTCCAGCAGGTGGACGGGTTCAGCCAGGCCGTGGTGAAGTTTCTTGGCGGCTGACAATCGGCCGGGCCCAAACCGTTGATAACATCGCCGCCTGGACAATTTCTGGATTCAGGATGGCGATGACGAAGGGACGTTGGCCGCTGTGGCGCATTGGCATGGCGGGTCTGGGCACGTTGCTGCTGGCCGATGCGGTCATGCTCGCGGCCGGGGGCGTGTTCAATTTTGGCATTGTGCTGCCCGCGGCGATCGGGGTGGTGGCGCTGATCCTGGCGTTTCGCTGGGACGCGCTATCGCGCTGGCGCCATGCACGTCCGCGCATTCAGTGGCTGTGGCGCGCCGCGTGGATCATCTTCGCCGTCTGGCTGGTCAGCGTGGCGATCTTCTTCCGGTTCATCGTCAGCAGCACCACCGTGGATGCCACCGCGCGGACGGTGCCGACGGCGATCATCGTGCTGGGCTCCGGCTCGCCGGGCTGCACCGTTTCTCCCACGCTGAAGGCTCGTCTCGACAAGGCACTGACGCTGGCGCGCAACGTGCCGGGGGTGCCGGTCGTGGTCAGTGGCGGGCGCGATTTCGGCGGCATGGACTGCACCGAAGCCGGCTTGATGGCGGACTACCTGGCCGCACAGGGGCTGGCGAGCGAGCGGCTGATTCTGGAGGACCGCAGCACCAGCACCGACGAGAACCTGCGCTTCAGCCGCCGCCTTCTGACACAGCGCGGCGTCGATACCACGGGCCCGCTCGTGGTTGTGACCAGCGATTTCCACGTACCGCGCGCCGAACGGATTGCCCGCAAGGCGGGCTTCGCGTCCGTGTCGGGCGTGGGAGCGCCGACCCCGCTCTATATGCGTTACAACGCCTGGCTGCGCGAATACTTCGCCTATATCAGCGGGTGGCTGTTGCGCGAATACTGATCAGCCCGGCATGCCGAAATGGTCCGCGCGGGCCATCGGCCAGTATTTTTCCCAGAGGCTGAAACGGAGATTGCCGTTGACGAGATCGCCCGGCTGCAGGAAGTCGAACAGTTCGGACATCGGCTTCACTTCGCTGGGCGACAGGCGGCGCACGATGTGATGCGGCGTCAGGTCTCCAGGCGAATGGAGGCCGGCCGCCTGCAGTAGCTCCTGCAGCGCATGCACCGTGTGACGATGGAAATTGGCAACGCGCTCGGCCTTGTCCGGTACCACGATTGCGCGCTGCCGGATCGGGTCCTGCGTTGCCACGCCCACCGGGCAGCGGTCCGTATGGCATTTCTGTGCCTGCACGCAGCCCAGCGCAAACATGAATCCACGGGCGGCATTGCACCAGTCGGCACCCAGCGCTAGCGTGCGCGCGATATCGAACGCGCTGATCAGCTTGCCGCTGGCACCAATGCGGATCTTGTCGCGCAGATTCGCGCCAACCAGCGTGTTGTGCACCAGCAGCAGACCCTCCTGCAACGGCACGCCAATATGGTCGACGAATTCCAGCGGCGCGGCACCGGTGCCACCTTCCGCGCCGTCGACCACGATGAAGTCCGGCAGGATGCCCGATTCCAGCATGGCCTTGACGACGCCAAAGAAGTCCCACGGATGGCCGATGCACAGCTTGAAGCCGGTAGGCTTGCCGCCGGACAGGTTGCGCAGGCGGTCAACGAACTGCAGCAATTCCAGCGGCGTCGAGAATTCGCTATGGGCGGCCGGAGACACGCAGTCAACGCCCATCGGTACCCCGCGCGTGGCCGCGATCTCGGGCGTGATCTTGGCCGCCGGCAGCACGCCGCCGTGGCCCGGCTTGGCCCCTTGCGACAGCTTCACCTCGATCATCTTGACCTGCGGGTCGGCGGCCTGCTTTGCAAACAGGTCGGGGTCGAAGCTGCCATCGGCCCGGCGGCAGCCAAAGTAGCCCGAACCCAGCTCCCAGATCAGATCGCCACCTTCCGCGCGGTGATACGGCGAGATCGAACCCTCGCCCGTGTCGTGCGCAAAGCCGCCAATCTTCGCACCGCGATTGAGCGAGCGGATCGCGTTGGCGGACAGCGCGCCAAAGCTCATCGCGGACACATTGAACACGGACATCTCGTAGGGCTGCGCCCGGTCGGCACCGACCGTGACACGGAAGTTGGCCGAAGCAATTTTCGTTGGTGCCAGTGAATGGCTGATCCATTCATAGCCGGGGCGCTTCACGTCCGATTCGGTGCCGAACGGCCGGCTGTCCACCTCGTTCTTGGCGCGCTGGTACACGAGGCTGCGTTGCGCGCGCGAAAACGGCGACTCGGAAGTATCGTCCTCGATGAAGTACTGCCGGATTTCCGGGCGGATGAATTCCAGGAAAAACCGCGCATGGCCCCAGATCGGGTAATTGCGCAGGATGGCGTGACGCTGCTGCATCAGATCGTGGGCGCCCACCAGGCAAAGCGCCAGGGGCAGCGCCACCCACCACCAGGACAGGGCATCAGTGGCCGCAAGCCAGGTCAGGACAATCAGGCCGCAGGCCGACAGGGCCACGGCGCCATAACGACGCTCGAACATGTTGGGGGACTCGTGTGGTTCTTTGGTAACCCTCGATGATGACGTGGGTTGCTGACAAAGTGAAGTATCGGCCCTGGAATCGCTGTCTTGATCGATAGACAACAAAAGGTGCGAAGGGGACGGCAAAGGCACGGCAAAGGGCATCAATTGCCGGCAAGTGGATTCTGGCGCATTTCCCGGCGCTTTGCTGCGGCGCCGCGTTTGCGCCGGCGGGGCGGTGGGATAAAGTACGCCGCAGACCTATAAGGAGACAGCGATGGACCTGCGGCAACGCGAGCACATCGAAACGGTGGTGCACGCCACCACCTGGCTGCCCCTGCCCGCCGAATCCGCCAAGCCGATCGGGCATGACGCGGTGATCCAGAGTTCATGGCGGCGCTGCGTCCATCAATACGGTCTGGACCCATCGCGCATGCAGGAAGCGCGGATCGTGCCGCAGTCCTGCCTGCGGGAGCACCAGCAACGAATCGACGATTTCGCGCGGATTGCCCGCCACGGTCTGGAGTCTCTATATAGCCAGGTGGCCGGACTCGGCTACGTCGTGTTGCTGACCGACGCCCAGGGCGTGACCGTGGACTACATTGGCGACGCCACGACCGACGCCGCCCTGCGCCACGCCGGGCTTTACCTCGGTTCGGAATGGAGCGAAGCCGGCGCGGGCACCTGCGCCGTGGGGACGGTGCTGGTGACCGGTGAGGCGCTGACCGTCCATCAGGCCGATCACTTCGACGCCACGCACATTCCGCTCACCTGTACCGCCGCGCCATTGTTCGATACCCAGGGCCGCCTGAACGCAGTGCTGGACATCTCGGCGTTGACTTCGCCCGACGCCAAGGCCAGCCAGGGCCTGGCATTGCAGATGGTGCGGATCTACGCGGCTCACATCGAGAACGCCAACTTCCTGCGTGCGCATCACCGGGACTGGATACTGAAGCTGAACGTCGCACCCGAGTTCGTCGATGTCAGCCCGGAATATCTGCTGGCGCTCGACGATGCCGGGCGCATCATCGGCTGCAACAACCGCGCGCGGCGCATGCTGGAGAGCGAAAGCCCGGGCACCCCGGTGCTCGGCCAGTCGTTCGAGGCGCTGTTCGACGCCCGCCTGGAAGACCTCGGGCGATACGTCTATTCGCGGCCCAGCGAGCAACGCCTGGTGGCGCTTCATCGCAGCGGCGGCCTGCTTTACCTGAGCGTGATGCCGCCGGCGTTGCGATGGCATGCGCGCACGGAGACGCAAGCGCCGGCGCAATTGCCGCCTTCCCTTGCGGCGCTAAGCGGGGGCGACCACGCGATGGCGCAGCAATTGCAACGCGCGGCGCGGCTTGTGGATTCGCGCATCCACCTGTTGATCCAGGGGGAAACCGGCAGCGGCAAGGAATACCTGGCCAAGGCGCTGCATCAGGCAAGCGCGCGGCGCGGCCAGCCATTCGTCGCGTTCAACTGCGCGGCGATTCCCGAGACGCTGATTGAGAGCGAGTTGTTCGGCCATCTGCCAAACAGTTTTTCCGGGGCGGGGTCGCGCGGCAAGCGTGGCCTGATCCAGGAAGCCGACGGCGGTACGCTGTTCCTCGACGAGATCGGTGACATGCCGCGCGACCTGCAATCGCGGTTGCTGCGCGTGCTGGCGGAGGGCGAAGTGCTGCCCGTGGGCGCCACCCGGCCGGTACCGGTCAACCTGCGCGTGATCTCGGCTACCCACCACAGGCTGGAGGCGCTCGTGGAAACGGGGCAGTTCCGGGAGGATCTCTTTTACCGCCTGAACGGGGCGCGCTTTGAACTGCCGCCGCTACGCGAGCGCCAGGATCTGGACTGGCTGATCGACAAGATGCTGGCCGATGGCGGACAGCGCAGTGCCACGCTCTCAGGCGCGGCAAGGCAACGGCTGCACGCGCACCGCTGGCCCGGCAACCTGCGCGAGCTGCGCAACGTGATCGAATACGCCTGTGCGATCTGCCAGGGCGGCGTGATCGAACCGGAAGACCTGCCCGATGGTCTGGCGGGCCATGCCGATACGCCTCGCGCCTTGCCAGCTGCCGGGACGCCGCAAGGCTTGCCGCCCGAGGCCATGCTTCTGATGCAGTACCTGCGTGCGTCGGGCTGGAATCTGAGCGCCGTGGCGCGCCAGATCGGCGTGAGCCGGATGACGCTGTACCGCCGCATGGAGCGGTATGGCATTGCATCGCCCAACCGTCGCGACGGCCACGGCAGCGACCAGGGCGCGTGATCGACAAGACGACTGTCCAGCGCGGGACAGCTGTACTGTGACACCTGTCACGTCAAGCCACGGGCCGAAGGCGTCCTGACGGCGTTTCCGCTGCGGGTTATCCCGCGGATACCCGGCCAATTTCCCCGGTTTTTGCATACGGCGGCCACTGGCACACCCATTGCAATGATCCCTGTCACCACAAGCGCGACAGGAGACAGGTCATGGGGGCACCGTTGGTCGGCATCATCGCCAATCCCGTATCGGCGCGCGATATCCGCCGCGTGATCGCCAACGCCAACAGCCTGCAACTGGCTGACCGCGTCAACATCGTGCTGCGCCTGCTGGCGGCGCTGGCCGCATGCGGCATCGACCGCGTGATGATGATGCCGGACCGCGAGGGCCTGCGCGTCATGCTGACCCGCCATCTGGATCGTCACCAGGGCCCCGACGCCAATCTGCCGCGCGTCGAATTCATCGATATGCCGGTCACCGCGCGCGTCGACGATACGTTGCACGCCGCCCGCTTCATGGCCGATGCCGGTGTGGCCGTGATCATCGTGCTGGGCGGCGATGGCACGCATCGCGCGGTGGTGCGCGAATGCGGCTCGGTGCCGATTGCCGGGCTGTCCACCGGCACCAACAATGCCTTCCCCGAAATGCGCGAGCCAACCATCACCGGGCTGGCCGCCGGGCTCTATGCCACGGGACGTATTCCGGCCAGCCAGGCGCTGGCATCGAACAAGCGGCTCGATATCGTGATTCGGGACGCCGACGGCGGCTTCAGGCGCGATATCGCGCTGGTCGATGCCGTCATCGCGCATGAGCAGTTCATCGGTGCACGGGCGCTGTGGCGCGCCGATACGCTCGCGGCCGTCTACGTTGCCTATGCCGATCCACAGGCGATTGGCCTGTCCGCCATCGCCGGTCTGCTCGATCCGGTGGGCCGGCGCGATCCGGGCGGCCTTGCCATCGAACTGGCACCGGCTGGTGAAGGCGCCTTCGACCTCGTGGCGCCAATTGCGCCGGGGCTGCTTTGCACGGTGCCGATCGCGGCGTGGCACCGCATCGAACATGCGCGCCCGCATCGCGTGCGGCAGCGCGTTGGCATCGTTGCGCTGGACGGCGAGCGCGAGCTGGCGTTCGGACCGCGCGACGAAGTCACCGTCACGCTCCACGATCACGCGTTCCGCAGCATCGACGTGGCCGCATGCATGCGCCATGCCGCGCGCGAGCACCTGATGCGCCGCGTGCCAGCCATCCCCTGACAGCCGTTCATTCCACACCACAAGGCAGTACCACCACCAAAGGAGACGACCATGAGCGCCAGTACCTCGCAGTCAGCGCAGCTACCCCTCGATAAGGAGACCCTGCTGTCCGTGTACCGCAAGATGCGGACGATCCGCGATTTCGAGGAGCGTCTGCACGTCGATTTCGGCCGCGGGGATATCCCCGGATTCGTGCACCTGTACGCCGGTGAGGAAGCGGCCGGCGTGGGCATCCTGCACCATCTGAACGATGGCGACCGCATTGCCAGCACGCACCGCGGCCACGGTCACTGCATTGCCAAGGGCGTGGACCCGGTGGCGATGATGAAGGAGATCTACGGCAAGAAGGGCGGCTCCTGCAACGGCAAGGGCGGGTCGATGCATATCGCGGATCTGTCCAAGGGAATGATGGGCGCCAACGGCATCCTGGGCGCGGGCGCACCGCTGATCTGCGGCGCAGCGCTGGCGGCCAAGTTTCGCGGCAAGGGCGAGGTCGGTATCACGTTCTGCGGCGATGGCGCATCGAATCAGGGCACCTTCCTGGAAAGCCTGAATCTGGCCGCCGTGTGGAACCTGCCGGTGATCTTTGTCATCGAGAACAACGGCTATGCGGAATCGACATCGCGCGACTATGGCACGGCCGTCGACAGCTATGTCGATCGGGCGGCCGGCTTCGGGATTCCCGGTGTCACCGTCGATGGCACCGATTTCTTTGCCGTGCATGAGGCCGCCGGTGAAGTCATCCGCCGCGCGCGCGAAGGTGGCGGGCCTTCGCTGCTGGAATGCAAGATGGTCCGCTTCTACGGCCATTTCGAAGGCGACGCGCAGACCTATCGCGGTGCCGGCGAGCTGGACGACATCCGCGCCAACAAGGATTGCCTGAAGCTGTTCACGCGCGCCGTCACGCAGGCGGGGGTGATTACGCGCGAGGAATTCGAGACGATCGACCGCGAGGTGGCCACGCTGATCGACCACGCCGTGCAGGAAGCCAAGGCCGCGCCGTTGCCGGGGCCGGAAGACCTGCTGACCGATGTCTATGTGAGCTACTAAGCCATTCCAAAACAAAGGAGACAGCATCATGGCCCGAAAACTCAGCATGAAACTGGCGATCAACGAGGCGATCGACCAGGAAATGACCCGCGATCCGAGCGTGATCATGCTCGGTGAAGATATCGTCGGCGGTGCCGGCGCGGACGGCGAGCAGGACGCCTGGGGCGGCGTGCTAGGCGTCACCAAGGGACTCTATGCCAAGCACGGCGACCGTCTGCTCGACACGCCGCTATCCGAATCGGCCTATGTGGGCGCCGCCATCGGCGCCGCCGCGTGTGGCATGCGACCGATTGCCGAACTGATGTTCATCGATTTCATGGGCGTCTGCTTCGACCAGATCTTCAACCAGGCCGCCAAGTTTCGCTACATGTTCGGCGGCCGCGCGGAAACACCGGTGGTGATCCGGGCAATGGTCGGCGCCGGATTCCGCGCCGCCGCGCAGCACAGCCAGATGCTGACGCCGATCTTCACGCATATTCCGGGGCTCAAGGTTATTTGCCCATCCACGCCGTATGACACGAAGGGACTGCTGATCCAGGCGATCCGCGACAACGATCCGGTCATCTTCTGCGAGCACAAGAACCTGTACGGGCTGGAGGGCGATGTGCCCGAAGGCGCCTACACGATTCCGTTTGGCGAAGCCAATATCGCGCGCGACGGCAAGGACGTGACCATCGTGAGTTACGGGTTGATGGTGCACCGGGCACTGGAGGCGGCGGCCACGCTGGCCAAGGAAGGCATCGAGGCCGAGGTGATCGACCTGCGCACGCTTTCCCCGCTGGACATGGACACGGTGCTTGAATCGGTCGAGAACACTGGCCGCCTGGTTGTGGTGGACGAAGCCAGCCCGCGCTGCAACATCGCCACCGACATTGCCGCGCAGACCGCGCAGCAGGCATTTGGCGCGCTCAAGGCAGGCATCGAGATGGTCTGCCCGCCGCACACGCCGGTGCCGTTTTCGCCCACGCTCGAAGACCTGTATATCCCCAGCGCCGCCCGCATCGCGGAAGCCGCGCGCAAGACCATGAAGGGAGGCAAGCACTGATGGCCGCAGCAATCACCCCGATCGTGATGCCCAAATGGGGCCTGTCGATGAAGGAAGGCACGATCAATGCCTGGCTGGTCGACACTGGCGCCGAGATTACCGTGGGCATGGCGATCCTCGATGTGGAAACCGACAAGATCGCCAACGCCGTGGAGGCGCCCGACGCGGGCACGCTGCGGCTCAAGGTGGCCGAAGCGGGAGACGTGTTGCCCGTGAAGGCGCTGCTTGGCGTTCTGGCACCCGATGAGGTTAGCGATGCGGAGATCGACGCGTATGTCGCCAGCTATGAAGCGCCGGCCGATGACGAAGACGAGGGCGAGGCCGGCCCCGCCTTCCAGTTCGTCGAGGTCGACGGCTTGCGCGTGCGCTATGCCCGAAGAGGACATGGCGACGAAGCGGTGGTATTCCTGCACGGCTTCGGCGGCGACCTCGACAACTGGCTTTTCAACCTCGACCCGCTGGCGGAAACGTACACCGTGGTGGCGCTGGACTTGCCGGGGCATGGGCAGACTACGCCCAGACTTGCTGGCGCGACGCTGGCGGAAATGGCCGGCTTCGTGACGCGCTTTCTCGATGCGCTGGACATCGACCGCGCACATCTGGTCGGCCATTCGATGGGCGGCGGCATCGCCGCGCAACTGGCCGTCGATGCGCCGCAGCGCGTGCTCTCCGTCGCATTGGTTTCGCCCGTTGGCTTTGGCGACGAAATCAATAACGGCTACACGGAGGGCTTCGTCAACGCACAGTCACGGCGCGACCTGAAACCGGTCATCGAACTGCTGTTCGCCAACCCCGATCTGGTCAGCCGGCAGATGCTGGACGACCTGCTGCGCTACAAGCGTCTGGACGGCGTGTCCGAAGCATTGACGGAACTGGGAACAAGCCTGTTCGCGGGCGGCCGGCAACGCGAGCAGCCAGGCAAGCGTCTGGCGGACACCGACAAGCGCACGCTGGTGATCTGGGGCGCGCAAGACCGGATCATCCCACCCGCACATGCGGAGAACGCACCGCCCGGAGCCTCGGTGACCGTGTTCGAGGACGCCGGACACATGAGCCAGTTGGAGAAGGCAGGGGAGGTGAACGGCTTGTTGAAGGGGCATCTGGCGGGCTAGTCGGGTGCCGGGGTGGCGTGTTGCGGGTTGACGCGCCACCCGTTTCGCAAACCGATGGCGCGCATCGATATCGGATGCGCGCCATATTCCGCTCCTCATCAACTTCGCGCTGCGCCGCCAGGCATGCTCACGCCGTTTCCCGAGGCGCGAGCAAATCCCCCATGCCCACCCGGTGCAGCATTTCGGCCCGCACGCGATCGAGTACGGCAAAGCCCACGTCGGCGCCATCCTGCGATGGATCGATATGCACGCGGAACGGACGCTTGCCGAATGGGGCATCCACGACCTTGACGATCTCTTCCGCAACCTGCCCGGCGTCGGCATCGGGTGGCACGATGGCGCCGAATGCCTGCTGGATCTGGTCGCCAAATCCCGCATAGGGACCGTTTTCATACTCGGCCGCCCGCGCCGCATCGGCCGGCGTGCCGGTGTGCGCGAAATGGTTGGTGCCGCTGGTGAATGCGCCGGGCACGATGATCGATGTCTCGATGCCCCAGCGTGACAGCTCGCGCGCATATTGCACGGCAATGGCGTCCATCGCGGCCTTGGCGGCGAAGTAGGGCGCCAGATAGGGTGGCGTGCCGCCCGCCGAACTGCTGCTCGATACCCAGACCAGCAAGCCTTGCCCCTGCTTGCGCAGGATCGGCAGCGCGGCGCGATTCACGCGCTGTGTGCCCAGCACGTTCACGTCGTAGAGATGCGCGTACTGCTCCGGCGTGAACGCTTCCGCAGGGCCGAACACCATATGCCCGGCGTTATGGACCAGCACATCGATCCGTCCCGCTTCATCGATGACCTGCGCCACGGCGGCATCGACCGATGGCTGCGACTGGACGTCAAGCTCCACGGTGCGCAGGTCGGCGTTGCGGGTGCGCGCGAACGCCGCCATTTCCGCCACCACCGGCGCATTGCGCCCGGAGATATTGCGCATCGACGCATAGACCGTATGCCCGGAAGTGGCGAGTGCTTCGGCGGTGAGGCGCCCGAATCCGCTGGAGGCGCCGGTGACGAGAATAACCTTGCCCATGATTGGCTCCTTGTGCGAGACGGGTTTCAGATGATGCCGCCGTTGACGCGCAGCGTCTGGCCGTTGACCCAGGCACCATCGGCGCCGGCGAAGAAAGCCACGGCGTTGGCGATGTCCTCGGGCTTGCCCAGTCGCTCCAGCGGGGCCATCTTGGCCATCCTCTCGATCAGCTCCGGCGACTTGCCGTCGAGGAACAGTTCGGTGGCGGTGGGTCCGGGGGCTACCGAATTGACGGTGATATTGCGGCCCCGCAGTTCTTTCATCAGCACGTGGGTCATCGCCTCCACGGCGGCCTTCGACGCCGAATAGACGCCGTACGTCGGCATCAGCAGCCCGACCAGGCTCGACGACAGATTGATGATGCGGCCGCCATCGCGCAGGCGGCGGGACGCTTCGCGCAGGGTGTTGAACGTCCCCTTGACGTTGATGTTCATCATGCTGTCGAACAGCGCGTCATCGCTTTCCGCCAGCGTGGCCAGCTTCATGACGCCGGCGTTGTTCACCAGCACGTCCACGCCGCCAAACGCAGACTCCGCGGCGGCAAACATGCGGGCAACGGCGGCGGCGTCGCTGACATCGGCCTGGTGCGTCAGTGCGCGGCCGCCGGCGGCTTCGATCCCGGCCGCCACGGCTTCCGCGTCGCGGGCGTTGCCGGCGTAGTTGACGACGATGGTGAATCCATCGGCAGCGAGGCGCCGGGCGATTGCGGCGCCAATGCCGCGCGAGGCGCCGGTCACGATGGCAACAGGGTTCGATTGGGTGGTGGTCATGTCAGGCTCCGGTTGGTCACTTCGGGTTGGGTGAACCGCGTTGCGCCGCGGTGTGACTGAACTATGCGCGATCGCCTCGATTGGATAATCGGTCTAGAATTGCCAGCACTTGTTCTGCCAGGGAAACAATCCCGCCAGAATGAGCGCCAAACGGCACAGGGGAGGGGGAGATGGATCGATTCGACGCGATGCGGCTCTATACGCGCGTGGTGGAGCGCCGCAGCTTCACGCTGGCGGCCAATGACATGGAAGTGCCGCGTTCGACCGTGACGAAGGTGATTGCCGACCTGGAGAAGCGCCTGGGCGTTCGGTTGCTGCAACGCACCACGCGCGTCGTGCGGCCGACGCTGGATGGGGAGGCGTACTACCGGCGCTGCCTGCGCATCCTCGACGATATCGAGGACGCCGAAGGCGGCTTCAGCGGTGCCGAGCCGCGCGGCATGCTGCGGATCGAAGTCCAGGGCACGCTGGCCCGCCATTTTCTGATGCCCGGTTTTCCCGATTTTCTGGCGCGCTACCCGCAGCTTCAGATCACGATGAGCGAAGGCGACCGCTGGGTTGACCTCGTGCAGGAAGGCGTGGACTGCGTGCTCCGCTACGGCAAGCTGCCCGACAGCGAACTTGTGGCCCGGCAAGTGGCGATGCTTGAGCGGCTGACCTGCGCCACGCCCGGATACCTGGAGCGCTTTGGCACCCCGGCCGATCTCGAATCACTCGAAGGCCATCGGATGGTGGCCATCCGCCAGATGAGTACGGGCAATGTCACGCCGTTGGAATTCGAGGTGGGCGATGCCCTGAAATCCGTTTCGCTGCCATGCCCGCTGGCCGTGACCGGTACCGAGAGCTACCTGGCCGGCATCGAGCTGGGACTCGGCATGGCGCAGGTGCCGCGCTTTCATATCGTCGAACAACTCAAGCGCGGCTCGCTCGTGGAAATCCTGCGCGACACACCGCCGCCGTCGCAGCCGGTATCGCTGCTCTATCCACGATCCCGGCAATTGTCGCCACGTGTGAGGGCGTTTCTGGACTGGGCAACCGCGGAGTTTGCGGGAAGCAGGTTGCTGGGTTGATTTGGCGAGGCCGCTGCCGCGTGCCATGTCTCGCCTTGATTGCCATTTTTGATATATTCGTCGGACTTTCCGCCAACCGATGAACGTCGCCATCCAACTGGATCATGGAACCGTCCGCAAATGTCCGGCCAGCACCGCCCGCCAGGGTTCATATTCTGCTGGCACGCGACGCGCACACTGCGGTGATTATTCGTCGCGGCCCCACTCGGTGGACGGCGTTGATTGGCTGGGACAGAAGGCGTGACACTTTCGAAATCGGACAGTGGTTCCAGGGGCGGATCTTCGATCGCCGCTCCGATTTGTCACCCGATGGCAGGTTCCTGATCTATTTCGCACTGAACGGCAAGTGGGCGTCGGAAGCGCGTGGCGCGTATACAGCCGTGTCGCGCGCCCCCTATCTGAAGGCCGAAACCCTGCTGGCGAAAGGCGACACGTGGCACGGCGGGGGCTTGTTCGTAACGGATGGCGAATACTGGCTCAATGATGGATATGGGCACACGGTGGTCCGAAACCAGTCGCAGGCCAGACGCGTGAAGGACTATCCGTGGCCCGAATATCCGCCGATCGGGCACAGTGAATTCTACGAAGTCCGCCTGCAGCGCGATGGCTGGAAGCGCATGAATGAAGGATGGACCGGCAAAGGCGCGACCGTTGACTTCGAGAAGCCCGTCGGACTGCGCTGGGTCTTACGCAAACGGCTCACCTGGAGCCGGGAACGCCACGAACTCACGCACGTCGGCACCGGGCGTTCGATTGCGCAGCCAACCTGGCAATGGGCGGACGTCGACGGCAAGCGCCTGGTGTGGGTGGAGGCCGGAAAACTCTACGCGGCTACGCTGGACGCCGCCGGACTGCGCGATGTGCGGCTACTGCACGATCTGAATCCATACCAGTTCGAGCCACTGGTTGCGCCATATTGAATTCGGCGGCGCAAACACGAAACCTGAGGAAAATTGGGGGTATCCGCATGTCGACTACCACGCTGCTGTATGCCGTTGCAGCGGTCGCATCGATCGCGCTGATCGCGCTGACAGGCGGGCGGTTGCCCGATTCCTACCATCGGCGGAAGTGCCAAGGCACGGCATGGCGGCGCGCGTTTCCCGCTGCGCCAAAGTCCGAGATCCGGGGATTTCTGTCGACATTCGTCGACGCCTTCGCGTTGCGCGACAAGGACAAGCTGAAGCTTCGGCCCGACGACGACATCCTATCGATCTATCGGGCTTTTTACCCCTACCCGTGGATGGCCGATTCCCTTGAATTGGAAACCTTGGCAAAACACATGAAATCCAGATACAGCGTTGATCTGGCGAGCCTGTGGAGCGATGACATGACCCTCGGTCAACTCTTCGCACAGACCCGCCAACCTGCATAGCGGCCTGGCCGCCAGCGCATCAGCCCAGTTTCGCGCGCCATCCACCCAACTGGTCCAGCGCTTCCTTCAATTCTTGTTCCAAGACCGCGACCAACTCGCCAGCCGGCATCGACCTGGCCAGCGGTGCGGCCTGACCGGCCCATTGAGCCGCGTATTCGCTGACGCCCTTGGCCTTGGCTGCCGCGTGCAGTGCCTTGCCGGCGTCGTACGTGACCGGGTAATCGGGAATGGCGGGTGCCCCGGCTGCGATGCCAAGCCTGGTGAAGTGGCTGGTGAAACCACGCGCCGCGCGGCCGGAGATTGCCCGCGTCAGCGTGGTCGGGCGCGTTTCGGCCGCCGTCAGGTTGGCGCGATAGGCGGCATCGGCCGCGGATTCATTGGTGGCGACGAACGCGGTGCCAAGCTGAGCCGCGGCGGCGCCCAGCGCCAGTGCGGCAGCAATGCCCGCGCCATCCATGATCCCGCCTGTGGCGATGACTGGCAGGCCGGTGCGTGCCGCCAGCACGCGCACCAGGGCAAACGTCCCCAGTCCCTCGTCTTCCGCTTCGGTATCGAAGGCTCCACGGTGGCCGCCGGCCTCGATGCCTTGCGCGACGATTGCATCGATGCCCGCCGCTTCAATCTGGCGGCCTTCCTGCAGCGTTGTGGCGCTGGCCAGCAGCACGATGCCGGCGGCGTGCAAGGCGTCGATCCATTCCTGCGCGGGCAGTCCGAAATGGAAACTCACCACGGCCGGCTTTTCTTCCAGCAGCATCTGGTACATCGCGTCGTCGACCACAAAGCTCTTGTAGATCTCGCGCAGGCTGCCCGGCGGCGTTGCGCCAAATTCGGCAAACGTCGACGCCAGGTATGACAGCCAGGCGGACTCGCGTTCGGCATCCGGCTTAGCGGGCGGGTGGCAGAACAGGTTGATATTGAACGGCTTCGACGTCAGTGCGCGGGTTTCGCGGATGACCTTGCGCGCGCCTTCGGCATCCATTGCGCCGACGCCAAGCGAGCCAAGGCCGCCGGCTTCGGAGACCGCCGCGGCCATGCCAGGCGTACTGACGCCGGCCATCGGCGCCTGGATGATCGGCAGGCGAAGGCCCAGGCGGGACAGCAGATTGTGAGACGGGGTTGGACGAGCGGCGGTGTTCATGGCGGAAATCCTTGTGAAGCGGACTAGCTGCGACGCAGTTCCTGCTGGAATGCCTCGTAGGCGGAGGTGGTAAAGCCGGAGCGTTGGATCAGGAACGTATGAACCTTCCGGATGGGGACGGTTTGAAGTTCAGTCACGTCGCCCTGCATGGCCAGCAGCGAGCGCGGCACGATGGCGACGGCAGACCCTGCCGTAACCTGGGCCAGGATGGCGTGATAAGAGGGCAGTTCGATGACGTTCAGATGCCGGCGCACGTCATCGCCGGCCTGTTCCAGCCAGTCTTCGGCACAGCGGCGGTAGGTGCAGCCGCGCGAGAAAGCGGCCAGTTGGCGCAGGGTCACGTCTTCAGGGCGGCGCACTTTAGGATGGGTGGCCGGCAACACCAGCACCAGTTCTTCGGTCTTCAGGAAGGTGCCTTCCAGACCGTCGCCCAGCTCGGCGACATCGATGTCGCGGGGCGTGCCGATACCAGGGTGCGCCACGATGGCGCAATCGAGCCGGCGCTCCAGCACTGCATCGGCCAGCGCCTGGGACGTACCGGTGGTCAGGTCCAGTTCCACTTCGGGCCATGTGGCATGAAAGCGGCCGAGCGGCCTGGGCAGCAAAGTGGCGGCGGTGCTCTCCATCGACCCCACACGCAGCCGGCCGCTCGGCGCATCGGCACGCATCGACTGCCGGGCTTCTTCGGCCAGCGCCAGCAACTGATCGGCATAGCCCAGCAGCCGTTGCCCGGCCGGGGTCAGGATCATCTGCTTGTTCGCGCGCTGGAACAGGGCCACGCCCAGGCTTTCTTCAAGTTGCTTGACGCGCGTGGTGACGTTGGACTGCACACGCTCCAGCGATTTGGCGGCGCGTGTGATGCTCTGCTCGCGCGCGACGGCCCGGAAAATCTCGAGTTCAGCCAGTTCCACGCTGTTCGACGACACAAGCGATGTGTCGTTCTCCATTAGAGAATGAAAGTGGAACTAGTATTGTAATTCGAGAATAAAAAGTCAAGCGTCCGGACGCCGGCGGGTCAGTCCTTGTCAGCGGTGTGACGGATCAGGTTGTCGCGCAGGTCGACTACCGATTGCTGCAGGTGCGCGAACTCGGTGGTCGTCAAGCCGCATGCCTGGAACAGGTCCGCGTCGAAGGCCTTTTCGCGCAGCTTGCGGCCGGCATCGGTCAGGCTCAGTACCACCTGCCGTTCGTCCGCCGCGTTGCGAGTGCGAATTATGTATCCCATTGTCTCGAGCTTCTTGAGCATCGGCGTGAGGGTGTTCGACTCCAGGAACAGCTTCTCGCCCAGCCCGCTGACCGTCTGCTGGTCTTCTTCCCAAAGCGCGATGATCACGATGTATTGCGTATAGGTCAGCCCAAGTTCCTGCAGGATCGGCTTGTAGGCCTTGCCGAAGGCGAGGTTGGCCGAATAGACAGCGAAGCAGAGGAAGTCGGCAAGCCGGGGAACTTCCGGGGCAGGCGTGGTTTTTCGTTTCATGGCGTCCATTGTGTCGGCGTGT
Source organism: Cupriavidus sp. 291-E7 (assembly GCF_057798835.1). NCBI lineage: Bacteria > Pseudomonadati > Pseudomonadota > Betaproteobacteria > Burkholderiales > Burkholderiaceae > Cupriavidus > Cupriavidus sp. 291-E7. The sequence continues at coordinate 64,528 of NZ_JBYOJV010000017.1, read as the reverse complement.
ATCCCGCATACATTATAGCTACATCGCGCGCGATTCAATCGGATAGTATGCATCGCATCCGATAGGAACGGATACGAATTTGGTCCATGAAGTTCCCCTCGGATCGATTTTGCAAGTCTTCCCTTCCATTCCGATTTCTTTCAGGAGTTCACAATGAATCGCTCCCACGCGCTGCTGGCAGCCACGCTGGCCCTTTCGATCAATGCCGCGGCGACTGCCGCCCACGCCGCCGAGCAGGCCCCGGCGATGGAGAAATGCTACGGCGTGTCGCTGGCAGGCAAGAACGACTGTTCCGCCGGACCGGGTACCAGCTGTGCCGCGACGTCCAAAGCCGACTATCAGGGCAATGCCTGGGTGATGGTCAAGAAAGGCACCTGCACCCAGATCCAGACGCCCAAGGGCCACGGCACGCTGGAGCCGCAACAGTGAGGCCACATGCCGATTCACGGCATGACGGCGCCGGCTTGATGCAACGGCTGCTGCCGCCTTCGGCGCTGCTGCTGGTGGCACGGCTTGGTGTTGCGTCGGTGTTCTTCCTATCTGGCCGTACCAAGGTGGAAGGGCTGCTGACGATCAAGGCGTCGACCTATGCGCTGTTTGCCTCCGAATACGCGTTGCCGCTGATTTCACCCGACCTGGCGGCGGTGCTGGCCACGTGGGCGGAGCATCTGTTCCCGGTCCTGCTCGTGCTGGGCCTGGGCACACGGATCGGCGCGGCGGCGTTGCTGGCGATGACGGCCGTGATCGAGATTTTTGTCTATCCCGATGCCTGGCCCACGCACCTGACCTGGGCAGGACTGCTGTTGCCGCTGCTGGCCTACGGCGGTGGACGCTGGTCGCTGGACGGCCTGTTGCGCCCCCGGCACCTGCACGCCCCGATTTCCAAACCTTTGACTCACTTCTGAACACGAATCATGCGATCGATTCCAATGCTCGCCGCTGCGGTGGCGCTGGCCGTACCCGCGCTCGCGCCGGCAGCCACGCCCGCTGCACCTGCCGCGCCGCCCGGCGCGAAACATGTCGTGCTGGTGCACGACGCCTTTGTCGACGGCTCCGGCTGGCGCGTGGTGCACGACATCCTGATCCACAAGGGCTACGACGTCAGCGTCGTGCAACTCGCCCACAACACGCTCGGTGAAGACGTAACCGTCGTGCGAGAGCGCGTCAGCCTGCAGCCGGGTCCGGTGGTGCTGGTAGGCCACGGCTACGGCGGCACCGTCATCACGGAAGCCGGCGCCCGCAGCAAGGTCAAGGCGCTGGTCTACGTGGCCGGCTTGGTGCCCGATGTGGGCGAAGGCGTGAACCAGCTCAACGCTTCGATGAAGCCCGCGGCCAGCAGCGTGCGGTCCACGCGCGACGGTCATCTGTATATCGACCCGGCCAAGTTCAATGCCGACTACGCCGCCGATATCAAGACCAACCGCACCGATTTCATGGCCGCTTCGCAGGTGCCGGTGGCCAGCAGCGTGTTCGCGGGCAATGTCTGGACCGCCGCGTGGCGTGACCGTCCCAGCTACGGCATCGTCGCCACCGACGACCGCATCCTGAATCCGGAGCTTCAGCGCTGGATGTACAAGCGTGCGGGTGCCAAGGTCACCGAAATCAAGGCCAGTCACGCCGTCAATGTTTCACAACCCGAAGCCGTCGCGCAGGTGATTGAAGACGCCGCGCGCAATGTGCAGTAACCCGGCGCTATCGCCAACACACCAAAGGAGTTTCACCATGACCAAGACTTCACGCGCCACGCTGGCTACCGCCGCGGCATTCGTTGCCCTGACTTCGCTTGCCTCATTCGCCGCGCCGGCACATGCGGCCGGCAACGACGAGCCGGGCCGCTGTTACGGCGTCAATTCGTGCAAGGGCACGAGCCTGTGCGCCACGGCCAGCAACGATTGCGCCGGTCTGAACGAGTGCAAGGGCAAGGGCGTGCTGGTCAAGCCCGCTTCCGTCTGCCTGAAGGAAGGCGGCACGCTGACCGAGCCGAAGTAAGACGTGATCGAGGGGGCGGATGTCCGTCCCCTCCCAGACCAATCATCGAAGCGGACGCACCATGCCAGCACTTGCCCAGCCATTCTCCGGCTACGGCCTCGGCCTGCGGAAGGAACATTATTCGGACTTCCTCGAAACCGACGTTCCGGTGGACTTTGTCGAAGTCATCTCCGAGAACTTCATGGTCGACGGCGGCCGTCCACGCCATATCCTGCGGCAGGTGCGCACGCGCTATCCCGTGGTGCTGCACGGCGTTTCGATGTCGATTGGCTCCGCCGATGGGCTGGACCAGGACTATCTGCGCCGGCTTAAAACACTGGTCCACGAGGTGGAACCACTGTTCGTGTCGGATCACCTGAGCTGGTCGCGCATCGGGCAGTTCAATTCACACGACCTGCTGCCCATGCCGTACACGGAAGAGGCGCTCGATATCGTCTGCGCCAATATCGACCACGCGCAGGACACGCTTGGCCGCGCCATGCTTTTCGAAAATCCGTCGAGCTACATCGCGCTGGCGGGTGCGAGCATGACCGAGTGGGAATTCCTGGCGGCGATGTGCCAGCGCACCGGCTGCGGCCTGCTGCTGGACGTCAACAACGTTTATGTGAGCGCGACAAACCACGGGTTTGACGCCCATGCATTCATCGACAGTGTTCCCGCCGCCCATGTGCGCCAGATTCACCTGGCCGGCCATAGCCAGGGCGCGGCGCTGCTGATCGATACCCACGACAGCGCGGTCTGCGACCCAGTGTGGCAGCTCTATGCGCGGGCGCGCGCACGACTGGGCAACGTGGCAACGATGATCGAACGCGACGGCAATATCCCGCCGTTGCCGGAACTGCTGGATGAACTGGCGATTGCCCGCGACATCGGCGCAGCGCAAGACAACCTGGGAGCGGCGGCATGAATCTGGCCTCGATGCAGCAGGATTTCCGTCTCTGGCTGACGGCGGCCGCGCCCGATGCGGTAGACCGCTTTGGCACCCAGGCGGCGCCAGGGCTGGCCGTATACCAGAACAACTACCGGGCGCAGTTGCTGGACTGTCTTCAGGTGTCGTTTCCGCGCGTGCGCGAGTGGATGGGCGACGAAGCGTTCGTGTCCGCTGCCGCGGATCATATCGATAGCCGTCCGCCCCATGCCTTCACGCTCGACGCCTATGCCGATAATTTTGGCGACACACTGGTCCGCCTGTATCCGCACAACCCCGACCTGCACGAGCTGGCCTGGATCGAGCACGCTTTGTCATGGGCATTCGTCGCCGCCGACGCCACGCCATTGACCGCAGCGGCGCTGGCGGACGTTGACTGGGACGCCGCACACATGGTGCTGGTGCCGTCATTCACGATACGCACGGCTGCCACCAACGCCTTCGACATCTGGAACGCGCTCGACGACGGCACGGAAGTGCCGCGTGGCGAGATCCGGGAAGCCACTGCCGGGTTGGTTGTCTGGCGTCGCCAATTCATGTGCGTGGTCCGGCAGGTTGACGCCATCGAGCGTGACGCGCTCATGCACGTGGCCGGCAATGGCAGTTTCAGCGCGCTGTGCGCGCATCTGGTGGAGCAGCTTGGCGAAGGCGAAGGTATCGCGCGCGCCGGTGCATTGCTGGCGAACTGGATCGGCAGCGATCTGCTTGCGGACATCGTCAGCGCAGCGCCCCAGCCAATCAAGGCGTACGAGAGCAATAGAGCAAAAGAGTAATGGAGTAACAGATGGCCGATATCAACACATCCCGCAGGAAATTCCTGCTTACAGGCACCGCCGGAGCCGGTCTGGTGGCAGCGTCACAGGTCTTTGCGGCCCCGGCGGACGCTGGAGCGCCGCGAACCATGCCCGTGCGCCAGGTTCGCACCGACCTGCTCGACATCGGCTATCACCAGGATGGCCCCGACAACGGCCGCCCGGTGATTCTGCTGCATGGTTTTCCGTACGACATTCATAGCTATGTCGACGTGGCGCCGCTGCTGGCCAGCCGAGGCTACCGCGTGATCGTGCCGCATCTGCGCGGCCACGGCACCACGCGGTTTCGGGATGACGCCACGCCCCGGGCCGGGCAGCAGGCCGCCATTGGTGAAGACGTGATCGCGCTGATGGACGCGCTGCATATCCCCGAGGCGGTGCTCGCCGGTTATGACTGGGGTGGACGTGCGGCCTGCGTGGTGGCAGCGATCAAGCCGTCGCGCTGCGTTGGACTGGTTCCCGTCAACAGCTACCTGATCCAGGACATCGCGCATGCAGCGTCGCCAATCGCGGCGCCGGTCGAGCACGGTCTCTGGTATCAGTATTACTTCCAGACCGAGCGTGGCCGCGCTGGGCTGCAGGCCAATCGCCGCGATATCGCGCGGATTCTCTGGCGGAACAACTCGCCCACCTGGCAGTTCGATGACGCCACATTCACGCGCGCGGCGCAGGCGTTCGACAATCCGGACTACGTTGATGTCGTGATCCATTCGTACCGGCATCGGCTGGGCCTGGCGCCGGGTTTCCCGTTGCATGAAGCCACCGAGAAGAAGCTCGCGGCGCTGCCGCCGATCACGGTACCGACGATCACGCTCGATGGCACCGCCGATGGCGTGGTGCCCGCCACCGACGGCAAGGCGCAGGCGGCCCGCTTCACCGGACAGCGCAGCCATCGCCAGATTCCGGGCGTCGGCCACAACCTCCCGCAAGAAGCGCCCGAAGCATTCGCCGATGCGGTAGCCGAACTCGTACGCGCGGGTAAATGGCGTACCTGAGCTCGGCAGCATGCGCTACTGCTTTCTGGCCCAGCGGTCGAAACCCGCGCAGGCCAGCAGCAGTGCGCTGGTGACGAAGAACACGGATCGCATGCCGAAGTGCACGCCGATCTGCCCGCCAATCAGCGGCCCCACGACCTGTCCGGCAAACTGCGCCGACTGCAGATAGCCGAGCATCTTTCCCGACTGGTGCTCCTTGACTGCCTGACGTACGAGCTTGCCGATGGCCGGCAGCAGGCCCGCCAGCGTCATGCCCATCAACCCGCGCAGCACTGCAAGGGCCCACCAGTTGGTGACGAATGCCTGCGGGATCATCACGAGCGCCGTGGCAACAAGGCAGCCAATGATGACGTTCCAGGCGCCAATGCGGTCGGCGAGTGCGCCCAGGCGCGAGGCCGTCAATACACTGCCGAAGGCGGAGCTTGCCATGACGATGCCCGCAATCGTAACCAGCCGGTCATGGGGCACGCCAAGCTCGCCGATATACACCGTGATGATCGGCTCGATCGACATGTTGGACAGCAGGACCATCGTCGCCGTGATCAGCAGTGCGGCGAGCGGAATGCGTGACGCGCGCGGCTGCGACGCCGTGTCCGATTGCCTGGATGCCACTTGCTTCACGGGCCGCGTAAAGTCCTCGCGGACCACGAAGATCGTGAGTAGGGCCGCCACGGCAATCATCGCGCCACCGGCAAAGAACGTGCCGCGGATGCCGATCAGGTTCGGCAACAGGCCACCGACCAGTGGGCCGACGAGGTTGCCGACCAGGGCGCCGGTCGACAGCACGCCAAGCGCCCATCCAGACCGATCGGCGGGCGCCTGGGTGCCGATCATGACCGTGGCGGCCGACGCATACCCGCCGATCAGTCCGGCCGCAAAACGCAGCGCAACCAGTTCGTAGACGTTGTGGGCCAGGCCGATCATCGACATGACGATGGCCATGCCAACGGCGGCGCGTACCAGCATCGGCTTGCGTCCGAAGCGGTCTGCCAGCTTGCCCCACAGCGGCGCCGTCACGGCCGTGGCCAGGAACGTCACGCCAAACGCCACGCCGGACCATTGCACGATGTCGGCCTGGGCCGTCACGCCAAGCTGCTCCACGTATAGCGGCAGAAATGGCAGCAACATGCTCAGGCTGACGAGCGTGGTGAACGAGCCGAAAGTGGCCACGGCGAGATTACGCTGCCAGTAGGAGGCATTGCGCGCCGCGTAGCTGTGCGCGGGTGGCGCGTCGGATGAGGGCAGGGTGCTGGAGGCTTCGGACATAAGGCGCGGGAACGCTGTGATTTATAGTGGTGGCCCTCCGGTCATATTCTCCGGAACGGCGCGCCAGGTTGGCTGGGTCCCTCAAAGCTAGGGGAAAACCCGCCCCGACGCGTGGCATGCCATGTATCAACAGTTGTTCGTCGCAGTAACAACGGTAGCGGTCGAAGCATCCGAACCTGACAACACCATTGACTGGGAGACATCGCCATGAAGCAGGAGGAAACGCTCGAGGGCATTCCGGCAGCCGAGCTGATCGACGCACGGATTGCCGAATACGGCGACTGGCGCGGCACTACGCTTGCGCAGTTGCGCGCCATCGTGAGGGACGCGGACCCGGACGTGATCGAGGAATGGAAGTGGAGCGTTCCGGTCTGGTCGCACGACGGCATTCTCTGCACGGGCGAGGTCTACAAGGCCGCCGTAAAGATGACGTTTCCGAAGGGTGCGTCGCTGGACGACCCGAAAGGGCTGTTCAATTCGAGCCTGGAAGGCAACGTGCGCCGCGCGATTGATTTCCGGGAAGGCGGCAAGATCGACAAGACCGCGCTGAAGGCGTTGATCCGCGCGGCCGTGGCGCTGAACCAGGCTGCCGTGAAGGCAAAAACCAAGACCAAGGCCAAGGCTTGAACCTGTTTCCGATGGAGTGACGCTGCGAACGGGCCGCTGCGGCGAGTGTTGCATCGCGCAGCGTCCCGTCCAGTTTTTAGCCGGGCGATCCTTTCATCGCATCGCTCCGCCGTCACCGCCCCCAGGGTGCCGTTTCCCCGGCGCTCAGCCCGTAACGCCGCACGGCTTCGGCATGCAGCGATGCATCGATCGCATGCAACGCGCTCACGACGATGTGGTGGCGATCGATTTCGAAGAAGCGGCGCAGCGCGCTCCGCGTATCGCTGCGGCCGAACCCATCCGTCCCCAGTGCGATATAGCGCGCCGACACGTAGGGCGCGATCAGTTGCGCATAGGCACGCACGTAGTCGGTGGCAGCCACCACCGGTGCGGTACCGGCGAGGCAGCGGGCCACGTGGCTGGTGGCGTCGGCATTGCAGCCGAACATCTGCTGACGTTCGCATTCGCGTGCGTCGCGGGCCAACTCGGGAAAGCTCGTCACGCTCCAGATCTCGCTGGCGATGTTCCAGTCCTGCGCGAGCAGATCCGCCGCCGCGATGACCTCACGCAGAATCGGGCCGGAGCCCAGCAGACGCACGCGCGCGTCTCCGTCGCCCCGCACGCCAAACCGGTATATGCCGCGCACCACGTCGGCATGAGCGGACGCCGGCAACGGCGGATGGGCATAGTTTTCGTTGTTGACGGTGATGTAGTAGAACTCGTCGCGCCGATGTTCGAGCATCGCGCGTGCGCCGTGGTCGATGATGACGGCGGCCTCGCCAATGAAGGCGGGGTCGTAGGCGCGGCAATTGGGCACCGTGGCGGCCACGAGCTGGCTGCTGCCGTCCTGGTGCTGCAACCCCTCGCCCGACAGCGTGGTACGGCCGGCGGTGGCGCCGATCAGGAAGCCACGCGCGCGCTGGTCGGCAGCGGCCCAGATCATGTCGCCCACCCGCTGGAAGCCGAACATCGAATAGTAGATGTAGAACGGCAACATCGGCTCGCCGTTGACGCTGTATGACGTGGCGGCCGCCGTCCACGAAGCCAGCGCGCCTGCCTCGGTGATGCCTTCCTCCAGCAGCTGACCGTCCTGGCTTTCCTTGTAGTAGAGCATCGAGCCGGCATCTTCCGGCTCATAGAGCTGCCCCACCGGCGAATAGATGCCGATCTGGCGGAACAGGTTGGCCATGCCGAAGGTGCGCGCCTCGTCGGCCACGATCGGGACAATACGCCGGCCAATCGTGCGGTCCTTGATCAGGTTCGTGAACAGTCGAACGACGCCGGTGGTGGTCGACACCTCGCGTCCGTCCGGCGACAGCGCAAATCCGGCATAGCTGTCGAGCGCCGGCACTGGCAGGGGCTGCGTGGTATCGCTCCGGCGGGGCAGATGCCCGCCCAGTGCCGCGCGCCGCTCGCGCAGGTACACCATTTCCGGGCTGTTGTCGGCGGGCTTGTAAAACTGCATCGATTCCAGCGCGGCATCGTCGATCGGCAACTGAAACCGTTGGCGGAACGCGTGCAGTGCATCGACATCGAGCTTCTTCTGCTGATGCGCGGTCATGCGTGATTCGCCCGCATTGCCCATGCCATACCCCTTCTTGGTCTTGGCAAGAATCACGGTCGGACGGCCAGCATGATGTACAGCGGCGTGATAGGCAGCATGGAGCTTCCGCAGGTCATGGCCGCCGCGACGCAGCCCGTCGATGTCGGCCGCGCTCATGCCCGCCACCAGCGCCTTCAGTTCCGGGTCTTGATGGAAGAAGTGCGACAGGTTGTAGTCCCCGTCCTTGGCGCCAAGATTCTGGTATTCGCCATCGACCATCGCGGCAAAGCGCTTCAGCAAGGCGTGATTGGTGTCGCGCGCAAACAGGGTGTCCCACTCGGAGCCCCAGATCACCTTGATCACGTTCCAGCCGGCACCGCTGAACAACGCTTCAAGTTCGTTGATGACCTGACCATTGCCCCGAACCGGACCGTCGAGCCGCTGGAGGTTGCAATTGATTACGAAGGTCAGGTTATCCAGCCGCTCGCGGGCTGCCAGCGACAACGCAGCCAGCGATTCGGGTTCATCCATCTCGCCGTCGCCAAACACACCCCAGACGCGGCGCTGATCCGTCGTGGCAATGCCGCGATGCTCCAGATAGCGCAGAAACCGCGCCTGGTAGATGGCGCTGATTGGGCCGATACCCATCGACCCGGTAGGAAATTGCCAGAAATCCGGCATCAGCCACGGATGCGGATAGGAACACAGGCCGCCGCCATCCACCTCCTGACGGTAACGCGACAATTGCGCCTCCGACAGCCGGCCTTCCAGGAAGGCTCGCGCATACACGCCCGGCGCGGAGTGCGGCTGGAAGAAAACAAGGTCGCCCTTGCGGTCCGGCGTATCGGCGCGGAAGAAATGCTGAAAGCCGACTTCGAATATTTCGGCGGCCGAGGCATAGCTGGCAAGATGCCCGCCCAGTTCGCCATAAGCCTTGTTGGCGCGAACCACCATCGCCAGCGCATTCCAGCGCAGGATGGCGGTCAGTCGCTGTTCGATGGCCAGGTCACCAGGGTAGGGCGGCTGCGCCTGCGGCGCGATCGTGTTCTGGTAGGCGGAGTACGGGTGCGCGCGCTGGTCCAGACCCAGATGGCCCGCATGCTCGCCCAATCGCTCCAGCAGATACCCGGCGCGCCCAGGCCCCGCGCTGTCCACGACGCCGCTCAGCGCGTCGATCCATTCCCGGGTTTCAAGCGGATCGATATCGCCATCGATCTGCAGTGGATTCAGTGGCTCGGCGCGTCCCATGATTCGTCTCCTGATTCGAATGCCTTCGTCGTTCAGACGATTCTAGGGCGCGGAAGACAATGGAATGTATCGGAATGCGCTGTACGGTGACGTCAGCGCGGCATGTTGTGCTGTAGAGCGGATTATCTGCAGCATGCGCTTCTGGTTGTCTGGCACCGGTAAATGCGCATTGCATTTCTCGTCTCTCCTACCTATAGTTACCCGTCTGGCTAACTATTTAAGGAGATGTGACGATGAAGATCACTGTGGAAACGACGGTTGCCGCCCCGGTTGAGAAGGTGTGGCACGCCTACACCACGCCGGCCGACATCAAGCAGTGGAATGCCGCCTCCGATGACTGGCACACCACCGCCGCCACTGTCGATCTGCGCGTTGGCGGGGCATTTTCCTCGCGGATGGAGGCCAAGGACGGCAGCATGGGGTTCGACTTCGCCGGTACCTACACGAACGTTGTGAAGCACGAACGCATCGAGTATGCGTTTGGTGAGCGTGCCGCCCAGGTTACGTTCACGGAATCGCCGCAGGGCGTGACGGTCAGCGTGACGTTCGACGCTGAGACCGAGTATCCGGTCGAGCAGCAACAGCAAGGATGGCAGGCCATCCTGAACAACTTCAAGCAGTACGTCGAGAGCCGGTAATTTACGGCGGCGCCGGGCGTGGCATGCGCCCGGCGCCGCGAACTCAGGCGACGGTTCGAACCGGCAGGGCTTGCACGCCGCGAAGGTTGTTGCGGCGATGCCAAGAAAGCTGCGCAAGATCCACGGGCTGCAGTGCCGGGAAACGCCGGAGCAGACCGGCAATCGCGCATTCCAGTTCGAGCACGGCCAGGCGAGCACCCAGGCAGTAGTGAATGCCGCCACCGAATGACAATGACGGGGCGCCCTCACGCGACAAATCCAGTTGATCGGGATTGTGGAACGCGCCCGGGTCACGGTTGGCTGCGCCGAGCAGCATGAAGACAATGCTGCCGCGTGGCACGGTGACGTCGTCGAGCGTCACGTCCTCGAATGCGGTGCGTACCACCATCTGCACCGCGCCGTCATGGCGCAGGCACTCGGTCACGGCCTTCGAAACCACCGACGGATCGGACAAGCCTTCCTTCAGGCGTTGCAGTTCGCCGGGTGCACGGAACAGCGCGATCATCGCGTTGCCGATCATGTTCGAGGTCGTTTCGTGGCCCGCAACGAACAGCAGGATCACGTTCGAAATGATCTCCGCCTCGGTCAGCGTTGCGCCATCTTCCTCCACGCCGAGCAGGCTGGACACAAGGTCGTCGCCCGGTCGCGCACGCCGTTGCGCCACCACATCGCGGAAGTAGGCCTCCAGGGTCATCGCACCTTCGTTGGCATCGGCAAGCTGGCTTTCGTTGAGCGGAGCCAGATCGAGCGCGCTGGCCAGCCGGCTGGCGGCGCCCCCGAGTTTGACGCCGTCCTCGACGGGAATATCGAGCAGCCGGCAAATGATCTCCACCGGCAACGGCAGCGCAAAATCGGCAACCAGGTCGAATTCGGTCTTGTTACCGATCCGGTCGAGCAGGCTGCGCGTGGTGGTTTCAACAATCCGCGTCAGTGCTTCAACCTGCCTGCGGTTGAACGCCTGCATCAGCAAGGCCCGCAGCCGGGTATGCGCGGGCGGATTGATCATCAGGAACGTGCGGCTCAACGCCTGGAACACCGGGTTTTGCGTGGCAGCTTCGCCGTAGCGGGCCTGCACGCTCTGGAGATAGGTCTTGCCCATACGGCGGTCGCGCAGCAAGGCATCGATGACACTGAAACGTCCGGTGACGTACGTATTGGGACCCAGCGGCAGCAGCGGACCAGCGGCGCGGATCTGTTCGTACATCGGATAGGGATTCTCGAAGAATGCGGGAGTGGCAAATGACTCGAATTTCATCACGGCGTTGCTTCTTGTTCTGGCGAGGTGGAGACGAATATAAAACCGGGATCGCCGGATAACCGGCGGGTTTCGCGCCAACTTATAGCAGCGGGTCGGCTGACGATCTATCGCGTTATGTATCGCAATGTATCCGCGCTGGCAATTGGTACATCGTGTTACTGAGCGGCGTCGGATCCGGTTGAATAGATTTCCAGACGAAATGAGCTTCGGATGTATGCCTTTGTATCGATGAGATCGGTCGATACAGGGCGATCCAAAAAGGCGCCCAGGCCGACACTTGGCGCGACGATTCGATTTTTAGACTGTGATGGTTCGTTCAAGCCCGCTCCCACTCATTGCATGGATTGGAGCCAATCAGGAGAACCATCATGTCTTATGCAGTTGCCCGAGCTTTTCCGCAATTCCCTTCAGCCGCCCGCGCCATTGCGGCCGCGTCGGCATTGGCCGCCATTGCCTTTGCCGGCCATATCCAGCCGGCCCGGGCCGCGGACGCCGCGCCGAAGACGGCTGCCGCGACGCGCGTCAATGCTGACGAAAGTATCCGCCCGTTCCACGTGCATGTGCCGCAGGCCCAGCTCGACGATCTGCGCAAGCGCATTGCCGCCACGCGCTGGCCCGACAAGGAAACCGTGACCGATGAAAGCCAGGGCATTCAACTGGCCCGCGTGCAGGAGCTTGTCAAATATTGGGGCACCCAATATGACTGGCGCAAGGCAGAGGCGCAGCTCAATGCGCTGCCGCAGTTCGTGACGACCATCGACGGTGTCGACATCCAGTTCATCCACGTCCGTTCGCGCCATCCTGGCGCGCTGCCGATTATCCTGACCCACGGCTGGCCGGGTTCCATATTCGAATTCGTCAAGACAATCGGGCCGCTGACGGACCCGACCGCCTATGGCGGGCGTGCCGAGGATGCGTTCGATGTAGTGATTCCGTCGATTCCGGGTTACGGATTTTCCAGTAAGCCCAAGGATCTGGGCTGGGGTCCGGATCGCACTGCGCGCGCCTGGGATGTTCTGATGAAACGGCTTGGCTATACGAACTATGTATCGCAGGGTGGCGATCACGGGTCCGTTGTTTCAGACGCGCTCGCGCGGCAGGCGCCGCCGGGGCTCAAGGCGATTCACCTGAATATGCCAGCCACGGTGCCGGGCCCGCTGATGAAATCGATCCTCGCCGGCGACGCGGCGCCTTCCGAATTGACAGATCCGGAGCGCAAGGCATATCAGTCGCTGAGCAGCTTCTTCGGCCGTAACGCGGCCTACGGCGCGATGATGGTCACACGTCCGCAAACCATTGGGTATTCCCTCTCGGATTCGCCGGTTGGACTGGCTTCATTTACCTACGAGAAGATTGCGGAATGGAGCGACAGCGGCGGTGTGCCCGAGCGTGTGCTGTCCCGCGATGCCATTCTCAATGACATCACGCTGTACTGGCTTACGAATACGGGCGCATCGTCGTCCCGCTTCTACTGGGAAAACAACAACAATAATTTCAGCGCGGATGCCCAGAAGACGCGCGATATCAAGGTGCCGGTAGCCATCAGCGTGTTTCCGCATGAAATCTACCAGGCGCCGGAAAGCTGGAGCAAACAGGCTTATCCGTCGCTGTACTACTACCGTACGGTGGCCAAGGGTGGACATTTCGCGGCGTGGGAGCAGCCGCAGCTGTTTGTGGAAGAGTTGAGGGCAGCGTTCAAATCGGTGCGTTGAGTGGTGTGGCTGCGCCGTTCCGGGTAATCCCCGAACCGCGCTTGGGCCCAGCCGGTCTGGCTGGGCCTTTTTTGCGAACCGCTAGCGGCGCTGCGCCAGCCATATTCCCAGGCCAATGCAGACCAGGCCCACGCCGTGGTACCAATGCGGGGAATCGCCCAACAGCACGGTGGAGAGCACGGCGGCAAACAGCGGCGTGAGCGTAATGAAGAAAACCGGCAGTTGTGCCCCGGCGCGTGAAATGGCCCGATCCCACGCAAAATACGCCAACAGCGACGGCACGGTACCAACGTAGAGCAGAATCCAGGCAACCTTGCCACTCCATTGCAGAGGCTGCGTCAGCATGCTGATTTCCCACGCGGCGGTGGGAATGCTTGCAATCACGCCGGCAACAATCTGCGCAAACAGCAGAACGGGAAGCGGCAGGTCAGGGCGATTCTTGCGCAGCAGCCACGTATAGAAGCTCCATGCGACAGTCGCCGCGAGCATATAGAGGTCTCCCGGCACAAATTCGAGCTGGGCCAGCCGACCGGGGTCGCCACGCATCAATACGAAAGACACGCCAAGCAGGCAGAGCAGGGCGCCCGCCACATGCCACGACCGGAATGATTCCTTGAAAAAAGTGGCGCCAATAATCAGCAGGAACAAGGGCGTGGATGCGCCGATCAGCGTGACGTTGATCGGGGTGGAAGTCGTCAGCGCCAGATACTGGAATGCGTTGTAGCTGGCGATCGAAAGCACGCCCATGACCGTCAGAACGCCCATATGCCGCCGGAGTGCGGCCCGATGGCTCACGACGCCGCGCCATGCATAGGGCGCCAGTAGCAGGCCCGCGATAATCCAGCGCACCAGATTCAGGGTGATCGGCGGCACAACGCCTGCCGCCAGGCGACCGACGATGGCATTACCTGCCCAGGCAAGCGGTGGAAACGTCAAAAGAAACAGCGTGGTTGGATCGATGCGGGTTGTTTTCATTGTGTAAGAGATCGCCACCGTGGCGCACAGGGAGCAAGCGCCAGGAGTCGTTGCCGGACCCAGCAATATACGTCCGAAACCAGAAAGGCTGCTTCCGCCCAGTTCATTTGGATCAACGCCAGCAAAGGACGGCTGCTGATCCGGAAACCATGACTTGTCCTGTGGCGGAGTACTGACACCCCTGTTTTAAGGGTGGTCAGTCGCTGGGGACCAATGATAAGGTGCCAGGCGAAATTTCAGTCATTTCCGATAATCAGAATAAGAAAGCACTCCGGCGTGATGCGAAGCCGGTTCCGCAGGCAGCCGCCACCAGTCATCAGTCACCAGTCACCACAAATAAAAAGCGAAATCATGGGTATCGCTGCTGCAATCGCATACGTCATCATCTACTTCGCCGGAAAGTACGGCGCGGTCCTTCTGAACTTGCTGCTGCGGCGCGTCCTGGTGACCCGGCTGAGGCTCGCGGGATTCGGCGCGATGGTGGCAGTTGGAGCTTTGGTCACTGTGCTGATCGAGCAAATCGAAGGCGCATCCGCCTACGACAAGGGCGTCCTCTTCGGATCGTATGTCTTGGCGCCAATTCTCTTCGTCGCCATAGGCGTCGGCATCTCGGTCTGGCTTGAACGGCGTCGCAAGGCAAGTCCGCTCACCGGAGCGCCGAAGAAGCTGTACTAACGCCAAGCGTTCGCCTGCCTCAGATTCAGGGAACAGCAGCGCAATAACCGCTCGACCTCGCAACGCCTGACAAAGCAAATACAGACGGCATCTGAGATTGCGGGTGCGATCCAAACCGCACAGCATTACAGACGGCCCGAAGTCCAAGACTGCGGCCGATAGAAGTGCCTTCTGAAAGCCATGCACATGCAGCTTGCAGACTGCTGAGCGCGTTGACTTTAATGACACTGTGCCCACCGAGGGTGCGCTCGAAACAAATTACCGTCACGAACAGAATCATTCACTTCCGTCGCGTCGCCAAAGCTGCAAGTATTCGTTCGGATTTCCATCCAGCGCAGGCCGGCCGCCGCCGCCTGAGGCGACCATGCCGCGTCTCGCATCCCTACGTGTGACGACGATTGACCGGCGAGCATTCGGAGGGGCGCGATATTGAAGGAGGCGCGGAATGAGCAATGTCTTCGCAACGATTAAGCACGAGTTCATGGAGATGCTGCCGCCCACGATCTTCTTCCTGGTGGCACTTCATATCGTCGCGGTGATCCGCGCCTTGATGCTCCGCAGTTCCGGCATCGAAGTGGAGACATCGGCATCGATACTGCTAGCCGCGCTGATCCTTGGCAAAGCCGTGCTGATCGCAAACATGATGCCCTTCATCAACCGGTTTCCCGATAAGCCGCTGATCTGGAATGTCGGCTGGAAGACGTTGATCTACACACTGGTGGCGCTGCTCGTGCACTACCTGGAGCGGTTGTACGAATTCTGGAAAGAGGCGCCAAGCTTCGCGGCTGCCAACCACACGTTGTTCACGGAAATAAGCTGGCCGCGCTTCTGGGCTATCCAGATCCTGCTGCTGACTCTGATCTTTTCGTACTGCGTCATCGCCGAAATCGTCCGTGCGATTGGCCGCGACCGATTCAAAAGAATGTTCCTGGGACCGTTGCCCGAACGATCCACCGTGCTGCATTGAACTCGGACGGCTGACTGCCTCCGGTGCGGTTCGCTACTAACGGCTGTACATCGACTGGAGTTTCCTCATGGCACGCCTACCGGTACTTGGTTTGCTCGCTGTCGTTCTGACGGCTTGCAGCAACACTCCCCCGACTCCAACCAGCGCGCCCGCGAATCCGCCCCAGGCGGCTGCCGCGCCCGCACAGCCCCAGGCGGCGAAGCCGGAAGCCAATGCGGTGGACCCGGCGGTCATCAAGGCATTGCAGGACATGGGCGCGACCCTGCAATCCCTTAAGCAGTTTGAAGTCGGTATCAGCCTGACCGGCGAGCGCGTACTGCAGGACGGACAGAAGTTGCAGCACACCGCCATTGCCGACCTTGATGTCGTGCGCCCCAACAAGTTGCGCGCGCAGATGCGTAGTGCCCGCCTGCAGCGGGACCTGATCTACGACGGCAAGACCGTGACGCTTTACCAGCCAGAGCAGAAGTTCTACTCGCAGGCGCAATTCAGCGACAACCTCAGCACGCTCGTGGATCGATTGAGTGAGCGCTATGGCATCGAAGTGCCGTCCGCGGACTTGTTCCTTTGGGGAACACCGGCCGCGCCGACCAACAACATCGTGTCGGCAATGAATGCCGGACAGGATTTCATCGCGGGTGACCTCTGCGATCACTATGCCTTCAGGCAAGGTCAGTTCGACTGGCAGATCTGGATTTCGGCCGGCGCACGGCCGTTGCCGCGCAAACTGGTCATCACGAATCGCGCGGACGAGGCGCGCCCGCAATCGATCACGTACTACAAGTGGAACCTGAATCCGAAGTTCGGCAACGCCACCTTCGCGTTCACGCCGCCGCCGGGTGCCAAGCCCGCCGAGTTCGTTCCACTGAAGACCCGCTAAGGAGCCTGCGATGACATACGCATTCGGCAAGCTGTCCGTGGTTTGCGCAACCACACTGGTTCTGGCCGCGATGGGGTGGGTGCCAACGGCGGAAGCGCGCCCCGGAGGCGGCGGCGGTGGCGGGCATATGGCCGGCGGTGGTGGCGGCGGTGGTGGTGGCGCTGCGCGCCAGGCCAACAACAGCCGGGCGGACGTACGCTCCAACAACGTGCGCAGCAATAGCGTCAACAGCGTCAACACCAATCGCAACGTCAACGTCAATTCGAACCGCAACGTCAACGTGAATGTCGACAACCACGGTGGTTGGGACAACGATTACCATCCGGTGGCCACGGCGGCAGCCGTTACGGCGACGGTAGCCGTGACCTCCGCAGTGGTCGGATCGATGGTGCGCTCGGTGCCGCCGAACTGTGCCCCGGTCAACTACGGCGGCATGGTGTATCAACAGTGCGGCGGCACCTGGTACCAGCCGCAAGGATCGCAGTACGTCGTGGTGAACGCGCCGTACTAATTGATTGGCGCCTGCCTAGATGTCTTCGATCGTCGCTTCGATGCGCCCGCTTCGAATGGCTGTGAGGTAGGCGCGGAAGTCGCTGCGGTTCTGGGACGCATATTCGGTGGCGAATTCGCAGATCGCGTCATCGAAGGTGCGTCCCGATCCCATATATCCCGCCATCATCGCGGCGTCGCCGGTCCGGGCATGCGCACGGGCCAGCGCGTGGGCGCACATCCTGCCGTACTGACGCAGCAAGCCGCTGTCCCAATCCTCGATCAGGGCAGACAGTTTCATATCCCTCAGCTGACGAACGTAGAAATCCTTTCCGTTCCTGCCACGTGTCCAGCCAAGGAACACATCCGTGGCGGCCTGCATCAGACGCTGCCCCACGATGACGCGCTGGCCGTGATTGTCATAGACGCTCTTGCCCGCATACGGTTCGAGCACTGACGCGCGCGCCTCCTTCACCTGCAGGAACAGCGGATCGTTATCAGCCGCCATGAACAGACACACGGCGCACATCGTGCCTACGCTGCCCACGCCAACTACCTTGATGGCCATGTCGAAGAAGTGAAAGCGGTCGAACAGCACGCGCGTATGGTCGGCAAGGCTTGCCCGATACGCTTCAATGGCGGCCTGGTATCCCGACGAAAGATCGGGCGCAAGGTCTTCGGACGGATGAAAAATCAACGGCGGCTCGTCCTTGATTCTTGGATGCAGGCCCGCTTCGGCAACGAATTTCGGGTACAGGTGATCGGGCACCGATTTGCGCCGTTCCGCCTCGATGCGTTCCGCTAGCCGCTTGCGCGTTGCTTCAACGACCTTGGGGTCGCCCGTACGATCCTCGTAATTCTGCAGGTCGATGCGGTCGTACCAGACGTCGAGCGCGCGCATCCCCGCATAGTTATGCATGCGTTCCCGATACTCCCGAACCGAATCGGTTGCCACACGCGCGGCGTCGCTCCTGGGCAATGCCAGATGGTCAGCGGCAATCACGATGCTGGCGGTGAGGCGTTTCAGATCCCACTCGAAGGGCGCCGGAAGGGTTTCGTCCAGATCGTTGATATCAAAAATGATATTGCGCTCCGGTGTGGAGAATCCACCGAAGTTCATCAGGTGCGCGTCGCCGCAGGCCTGTACGCGGATGCCGCTGGACGGCGTCGTCGCAAGATCGGCGGCCATGATCGCCGCCGCACCCCGATAGAAGGCAAACGGTGAGGCCGACATGCGGCCAAATCGAATGGGGACGAGCTCCAGGATTCGCCCGGTGTTTGATTCTTCCAGCAGCGCCACGGGGTCCCGGCGATCGTTGGCGGGTCGCCATCCGGATTGGGAGGACCGGGGCACCGCATCGCGCAGCATCCGGCCTTTCGCGGCGCGTTCGTCGGACGTGAAGTATTTGGATTGGGAAGTCTGATCGCCCACTCGCTCATCGCCGTTCTTGTTCTTGGCCTTGGACATTTGGATCGTCTCCTTGTTGTTGGTAACAACGCGGCGGAGCTGTGGGCGCCTCATCGCTTACTTTAGGTTAGGCGCGATCCGATGGATAGGCTGGAGAAAATGTCCCGAGCGACGGTATCGGAATTACCCCCGAGGTTGTGATTTTCCTTTTAGGACGCGTTCCGAAAAGATTCACTTCCGCTTCCATTGACGTTGTCAGAGTATTTCCCGGCACTCGGTAACGCAGGCAAATCCGTTCAGGTTGTGCTCCACCACATTGGAACAGGGGTTAGGAATGACCAAGAACCGCAATATCGTGATCAGTGGCATCGCACTGGCCGTTGTCGCCCTGGTGCAGGCCAGCGCGGGCATGGCGCAGGATGCGCGCAAGGACGCCACCAGCGCGACCAAGGCCGCCAATCAGAAGCTGCTTGGCGAGTTGCCGTTCTCGGATCGTTCGGATTTCGATGATGCGCATCGCGGCTTTGTTGCGCCGCTTCCCGATGCCATCATCAAAGGCACGTCGGGCAACCCGATCTGGAATCCGCAGCAGTACGCCTTTATCAAGGAAGGATCCGCCGCGCCGGGCACGGTCAATCCGAGCCTCTGGCGGCAGGCGCAACTCATCAATATCAGCGGGTTGTTCCAGGTCACCGATGGGATCTATCAGGTTCGCAACCAGGACCTGTCGAACATGACCATCATCGAAGGCAAGGAAGGGCTTACGGTGGTGGATCCACTGGTTTCACAGGAAACCGCAAAGGTTGCCATCGACCTCTACTATGCCAATCGCGGTCGCAAACCAGTCAAGGCGGTGATCTATACCCACAGCCACGTCGACCACTATGGCGGCGTGCGCGCTTTGGTGGAGCCTGGCGATGTCTCGTCCGGCAAGGTCAAGATCTACGCGCCGGAAGGCTTTCTGGACGCGGCCGTTGCCGAGAACGTCATGGCGGGCAATGCCATGAGCCGCCGCGCCAGCTATATGTACGGGAACCTGCTGCCGCCCGACCCGAAGGGGCAGGTTGGCGCCGGGCTGGGCACGACGACGTCCGCGGGCACGGTGACGCTGCTGCCGCCCACCGACATCATCACGAAGACCGGCGAGAAACGCACGATCGACGGATTGACCTATGAGTTTCTGATGGCGCCAGGATCGGAGGCGCCGTCGGAAATGCTGTGGTACATCGAAGAGAAGCGCGCGATCTCGGCGGCGGAAGACTGCACGCATACGCTGCATAACACTTACTCGCTGCGCGGCGCCAAGATTCGGGAACCGTTGCCGTGGTCCAAGTACCTGAACCAGGCGGTGACCATGTGGGGTGCCAAGGCGGACGTGATGTTTGCGCAGCATCACTGGCCGACGTTCGGCCGCGATAACGTGGTGAAGCTGCTGCGCCAGCAGCGTGACCTGTACCGCTATATCAACGACGAAACACTGCATCTCGCCAACCAAGGCGAGACGATGGTCGAGATCGCGGACAAGTTCAGGCTGCCACCAAGCCTGGCCAATATGTGGGCCAACCGGGGCTACTACGGTTCTGTCAGTCACGATGTCAAGGCGACCTATGTGCTCTACCTTGGCTGGTTCAACGGCAATCCGGCCACGCTGGACGAACTGACGCCGGTGGAGGCTGGCAAGCGCTACGTCGAGTTCATGGGTGGTGCCAACGCGGTATTGGCGAAGGCGAAACAGGCTTACGCGCGCGGCGAGTACCGCTGGGTAGCGCAGGTGGTGAATCACGTGGTGTTCGCCGATCCGTCGAACCAGGCTGCCAAGGCCCTGCAGGCCGATGCGCTGGAGCAACTCGGCTACCAGGCGGAGTCCGGTCCGTGGCGCAACTTCTATCTGACCGGCGCCAAGGAGTTGCGTGAAGGCGTGAAGAAACTGCCGACGCCCAACACAGCCAGTGCCGACACTGTGAGGGCGATGACGCCGGAGATGTTCTTCGACTATCTCAGTGTTCGCGTGAACCGCGCCAAGGCCGCCAACGCCCATATCGCGTTGAATGTGGACCTTGGCAAGCCGGACGGAACCTACCTACTGGAGCTGGAAAACGGCGTGCTCAACCACACGGCGGGCGTGCAGGCGCAGCAGGCGGATGCCAACGTAACGATGTCGCGTGACACGCTGAATGGCATCATCCTCGGCCAGACCAAGATGGCCGATGCCATCAGCAACGGCAGCGCGAAGGTCAGTGGTAACCAGGCCAAGCTGGACGAACTGGTCAGTTATCTGGATACGTTCGAGTTCTGGTTCAACATCGTCACGCCATAAAGCGGCGACGCACTGCACGCGGGATGACAAAAGCCTGCGGACTGAAAGGTCCGCAGGCTTTTGCTCGTATGCCGGCGACACACGAGCGGCGAAGCGGGGAGGGTTGCGCTATACGGATGCCCTGGCCGATCTCGGCCGTCAGAAATTCCGGAACGGCGGCAACCCATCGGCCCCTATTGCTGCGTCAGCATCAGGTTCAGGTTTTGAACCGCAGCGCCGGATGCACCTTTTCCAAGATTGTCGAACACCGCCGACAGCAGGACGTGCCCGTGTTCCACGTTGGGAAATACGCTCAACTGCATGTCGTTCGTACCGTTCAGCACTTGCGGGTCCAGGTGCTTTAGCACGCCTGATTCGTGCAGCGGCAAGACGTGTACATGGCCCGCGCCGGCATAGTGTCGGGCGAGGCATGCGTGGAGCATGGCGCCATCCACGCCGGGGGCCAGCAGACTCAACGCGAGCGGAACCGTCAGCACGATGCCCTGGCGGAACGCGCCATACGCGGGAACGAAGATCGGACGCTGCGCGAGCCCGGAATGCTGCTGGATCTCCGGAGGGTGCTTGTGCGCGAGTTCGAGCCCATACACCTGGAATTCCGGCCCGCCGACGGCATCGGCCCCCTCATATTCCTCCGCGCCGGCACGCCCGCGTCCCGAGTAACCGGACACCGCGTGAATGCTGATCGGGTAGCTGGCTGGGACAAGCCCGGCTTGCACAAGCGGACGCAGCAGACCAATCGCACCGGTCGGATAGCAGCCGGGATTGGTGACCCGCCGCGCGTTCCCGATGCGCGCGGGTTGGTCCGATGCCATTTCCGGGAAGCCATAGGTCCAGTCCGGATGCGTGCGGTGGGCGGAGCTTGCGTCGATCACCCTGACGTCGGGATTGACGATGGCGCTCACCGCCTCGCGTGCGGCGGCATCGGGCAGACAAAGGATGGCGATGTCGCAGGCATTGATGGCTTCCGCACGATGCCGTGGGTCTTTGCGTTCCGACGCGGGAAGCGTGAGCAAGCGGAGGTCGGTGCGGCCGCGCAGCTGTTCGTGGATTTGCAACCCGGTGGTGCCTTGGTCGCCGTCGATGAAAACCAGGGGAGAGCTCATGCGAGGAATACTCCGGTGACTGAAGGGATAACACGTCGAAGGAGCCCCAATCTTCCATTACCCCCTAGAATAGGGAAAGTTGAATTTCACAACCTTGATATTCAGTTTTCCTGAATCTGGAGCCGACATGCGAGAGATCAGCCTGGACCGCCTGCGCACGCTGGTCGCCATTGCCGACCACGGCTCATTCGCCGAGGCGGCGCGTGCCTTGCATCTGGCGCCGCCCACGGTCAGCCTTCACATTGCTGAACTGGAACAACGCATCGGGGCGCCGCTCCTGTCGAGAAAACGCGGACAGGTAAGGCCGTCGGCAATCGGAGAGGTGCTGGTGGAGCGCGGGCGCCGGCTGCTGGCCGATGCGGAGCGGGCGCTGGACGATATCCAACGCCAGGTGGAGGGGCTCGAAGGGCGCGCCCGGCTCGGTGCGTCGACCGGCGCGATTGCGCACCTGCTGCCACAGGCGCTCGAAGTGCTGCGCGAGCGGCATCCCGCCATCGACATTCAGATTGCAGTCTTCACTTCGCAGGAAACGCTGTCCCGACTGGCGGACGGCACGCTGGATATCGGGCTGGTGGCATTGCCTCAGACGCCGGTGCCCGGGCTGGTGATAAAGCCCTGGCGCCGCGACCCCGTGATGGCTTTCGTGCCGGCGCATTGGCAGTGTCCGGCCCGCGTCACGCCGGAATGGCTTGCCGCCCAGCCTTTGATTCTCAATGACACCACCACGCGCCTCTCGCGTCAGACCGCCGAGTGGTTCGCGGCCGCGGGACATCATCCGGCACCACGCATTCAACTGAACTACAACGATGCGATCAAGAGTCTGGTCGCGGCGGGTTACGGCGCGGCGCTGTTGCCGCACGAGGCCACCACACCATTGCCGGACAAGCGCATCGTCATGCGTCCGCTGCGCCCGGCGTTATGGCGCCGGCTCGGCATCGCGCATCGAGCGGGGTACGTCGAACGCTCCACCCAACACGTACTTGATGTGCTGTGGGATCTGCGATTGGTGTAGTCGTTGTCAGCCGTGGCTCGGTTCAGTGGGACGACACATAAGTCGCATCGGCAAATGCTGGCACGGTGAAGTTCTCGCGCATGCGCCTGGTCTCCGCTGCGGGTGTCAAACCGAAGAGACGCTTGAACTCCCGGCTGAACTGCGAAGCGCTCGTGTAGCCCACCGCGTGGCTGGCGGTGTCCGCGCTCAGACCCTGGCGCACCATCAACAGGCGCGCCTGATGCAGACGCGTCGACTTGACGTATTGCATGGGCGATATCTGCGTGATGGCCTTGAAGTGGCTGTGGAAGCTCGGCACGCTCATGCCCGCTTCCTCGGCAAGCTGCGTGACGTCGAGCGACTGAGCATAGCGGGTGTGGATAAGGCGCAGCGACCGCGCAATCTGGCCGAACTGCCCGCGCATTGCCAGAGCCTCTCGCATGGATTGGCCTTGCGCTCCAGTCAGCACACGGAAGTACAGTTCGCGCAGCAGACCCTGGCCCAATACGGCGGCTTCAAGCGGCTGGTGCATCGCTTCGAGAAAACGCAGCACGGACGACAGCATCGCGTCATCCATCGGCGTAGACATCAAGCTCTGGGGTGCCTGCGTTGTCTCCGTGGCACCTTCGCTATCAATCTGCGCCGCCAGCTCGGCGGCCATCGTGAAATCGAGATGGAGGTACAGCGCAAGCAGTGGACGTTCCGGCGTGGCGTCGGTTTCCATCGTGAATGGCACGGGTACGGAAACCGCGAGGTAGTGATGCTCGTCGTATAGATAGAGCTGATCACCGAAGTAACCTCGCTTGCGGCCCTGACACACGATCACGATGCCAGGGTCATACAGAACCGGCGCGCGTGACAACGCCCGGTTCGAACGCAGGATGCGAACGCTCGGCAGGGCCGTCAAGTTGTATCCCTCGTCAGGCGCCAGGCCGTGCAGCAGGGTAACGATGCGGCTCTGACTTTGACGGGAGCCTTCAGGCCGCGCCGCCGAGGCAGGTTTTGCGCTCATAGTTTTAGGCAAGAAAATTAGCGAAACAAGCCTTCTATGGCTGTGGTCGCAAGACTACCATGCAACCACTAATCAACGCGATGGAGGTTGTTCCCATGCATTCCAGCAAAACTCTTCTTATCACTGGCGTGAGCAGCGGCTTTGGCCGGGCGCTCGCTCAAGAGGCGCTCGCGGCGGGCCACAGAGTGGTCGGTACGGTGAGAAGTTCAGAAGCCAAGCGCGATTTCGAGTCGCTATCCACGGGCGGCGCTTATGGACGGATTCTTGATGTGACGGATTTCGACGCGATCGACGGCGTCGTGTCGGAAATCGAGACGAGCGTCGGTCCCATCGATGTATTGATCAACAATGCCGGCTATGGGCACGAAGGGGTGATGGAAGAATCGCCCCTGTCGGAGATGCGTCGGCAGTTCGATGTGAATGTCTTTGGCGCCGTCGCCATGATGAAGGCGGTATTGCCGTTTATGCGCGCACGCCGACGCGGCCACATTTTGAACATTACGTCGATGGGCGGCTTCATCACGATGCCCGGAATCACGTACTACTGCGGCAGCAAGTTTGCGCTTGAAGGCATCTCCGAAGCCCTTTCCAAAGAGGTCAAGCATTTCGGAATCGCCGTCACAGCTGTGGCGCCCGGCTCTTTCCGGACCGACTGGGCAGGCCGCTCAATGGCGCGAACGCCCCGGAGCATCCCCGACTATGACGAGGTGTTTGACCCCATCCGCAAAGCGCGCGAAGAGAAGAGCGGCAAGCAACTGGGCGATCCTCGCAAAGCGGCACGCGCAATGCTGTCCGCCATTGCTGCGGACAACCCGCCCGTTCATCTTCTGCTCGGCAGCGATGCACTCAGCCTGGTGCGAGGCAAATTGTCGGCCCTCGAAGACGAGCTTCGGACGTGGGAGACCGTAACGGTTTCGACGGATGGTTGAGTCGCGCGGAAGGCCGTCGCCTTGCGGAAATGCGTCGACGGCCCTTCACGACCATTCGTCGACCCTACGTCGGCCACTAACGTGTGATCCACTTCACGGTTCTATCGATAACGGTTTGCGAATCGTCGGGTGATTCTCCGCGACCCATCCTTCGAGGCCGCCGATAAGATACGTCGCGTCGAAGCCGGCTGCCTGGAGTAGCGCCGCGCAGTCCTGACCGACCTGATGGCCGCGGACGCAATAGACGGTGACAGGGCGGTTCGCGTCGAGCGTGGTGATCCATTTGCCAAGTTCGTCAGGATTGCGCCAGATGGCCCCTGCAATCATTTGCTCGCTTGCATCGAACGCTGGCTTGCGCCGGACGTCGATCAACTGCGGCGCGTCAACCGATTGCAGGGCTGCCGCGAGTTCCAGTGGGGAGGTGGTGTTTGGCATGGCATTACCTTCTTCGGTTGGTTCCGAGCTGCGGTAGCGGGCATCTTAGTGATGCAACAACGGATAGGCGATCAGACCGATCAAGGCCGCTCCGGCAACGATCACGGGTTCGGACAGCTTTTTGAACTTCAGCAGCAGTGCGACGGTGACAAGCGCCAGCAACGCCGTCGGAATATCAACGATCGACCGCTTCGCAAGCACGATCACCGCGCCGGTAATCGCGCCGATGGCCGCCGCCGTGACACCGTCCACAAACGCCAGGATGGCGGGTAGCTTTCCGTATTTCTTGAAATAGGGTGCTGGCAGGACCGTGAACAGATAGCACGGGAGGAACGTTGCAGCCGCCGCCACGCAGGCGCCAGGCAAGCCCGCCACGAGGTAGCCGATGAAGCCAACCGTGATGACAACCGGGCCCGGGGTGATCATGGCAACCGCGACGGCATCAACAAACTGTTTGTCGTTCAGCCAGTGGTGCTCCGTCACCACGCCGCCGTACAGGAACGGCACGATGGCAAGGCCCGACCCGAAAACGAAGGCGCCTGCCTTGGCAAAGAACACGCCTATCTGCGAAAGAAGGGGCCAGTCCAGCGTACTCATCAATCCGCCTGCCATTGGTAAGGGGGTTGCCGCCAACGCATTGAGCTTGCCTTGGCGCAGCCACTTTGGCGGGGCACGCCAGAACCAGACCAGGACGCCAGCCGCAAGGAACAGCCACGCCACTTCCGATTCGGTGATGACCGTAACGGCAACGAGCACCAGATAGATAAACCACAGCAATTTGTCCTTGCCGACGCTCTTCTTGGTCAGCTTGTACGCACTGATTGCGATGATGCCGATCACTGCCGCGCCCACACCGTAGAAGACCGACTGCATCCAGGTCAAACCGCCAAAGCGCACGTATGCCCAGCCGAGTGCCAGCACCATCAAAAAAGACGGCAGTACGAAGGCGATGCCAACGAGCGTCGCGCCAACGACGCGATAGTGGACGTACCCGAGGTAGATCGCCAGTTGAGCGGCCAGGGGGCCCGGCGCCAGTTGCGCCAGGGCAAGCCCTTCCTTGTAGTCGGCATCGGTGATCCACTGCCGGGCATCGACGAGGTCGCGGTGCATATAGCCGGCCAGCGCCACGGGGCCGCCGAAGCCAAAGGTGCCAAGCCGCAGGAAGTACATCACCAGTTGCCGGAGCGTATAAGCGACGTCGCCGTGTACCGGCCCGGCTGCATTGGTATCAGGTGGTTGGGGCGAGTTCATCTTGTCTGTTGAGTGATCCGTATCTTTGTGGATAGCGGCGACTAGCGTTTGCGCACGCCTGAGAAATGCGTGTATAGCGAGTCAAGGACGTAGCGCATTTCGTCCAACAGTTCGTCGTCATTGGGAAGGCGCTCCCGTGCGCCAGCCAGCACGGCCTCAAACCCACTGGCCTCTGCAACGGGCGTGCCGCCGATATCCAACACATGGATCATCTGGCCGAGGCGGGCGAGTCCTTTGTCCTCGTCTAGTCCGAAGCTGGCGAGTAGCACCTCGAACGAAACGCGGTCGGCAATGTGTGTGAACGTCGCGCCATCGAAGTCGAATCCAAGTGCGTCGCCCGGGCACTGACGGATATCTTCGAGCCAGACAAACGTGGCATGAGGATCGATAAAGCGCCGGATCAACCAGGCGCAGGCAATACGGTCCACCCATAGATGCTGGCGGGTTGCCCACCGGCGCCCCTGATACTGGGTGGGGTCACGCCGCGGAATGCTGCCGGCCACGCCGCGCGGCTCGCCGGGCGAAAGCAGGATGTCGATCGCCGCATTGAAGTCGCGCCACTGTGCTTCGGCACGCGCGGACGCCTCGTTGGGGAAGAAATCGATCTTGCGGATGGCGTCGATCCCACGACCATGCCGGCGTGCCACGCGCAGCAACTCAGCCTCATCCGCATCGGACAACGTGGAACGGGCGCTGGAGAGTTCGGCCATCCATTCCGCGTATTCGGTGGTTCGATCGAACAATGCGCGATATTCCGCCTCCTGCTTTTCATCCGCGGCCTGTACGGACAGCATCCAGACCTTGCCATCTTCACTCGCCGCATCGGTGGCCAGTGCCTGCAACGGTGCGCGCAGTCCTGGCAGATTGGGAAGCAGATAGGCGCCGTCGCGCAGTGCCGTGGCGCCAAGCGTCTTGGTGCCACGCCAGAAACGCATGCGGGCCGTGGAGGCGGATGTTGGCAGGCTGACAACGAGCAGCAGCCAGGCAGTCTCGGGGGGCGATGGAATAGCGTTCATGCAGCCAGCTTAGCGGGCTGTATGGGCTACTTCAATGTTGTAGATATCTCTACAAAGCAGGTGGAAGATAGCTTTTTCGATTCATTAAGTGCTTCACGCGCTGCACTGGGAGTGCAGCATGGCCTTCTTGGGGTGGAATGACCGATGCGATGGGGACGGGCCCACTGCGCATGGCCGCCCCCGGCGAAACCGCTACGGCCGAAAGCGTTCAACGGTCGGCACGTCGCCAGTGCCGCCGAAGCCGCTGATCACGAGCACGCTGCCGTCGGTAAGTAGCACGGCCTGGGCCGAGCCCCGAGCAGAGGACATCGGGGTGCCGACGATCCACGTATTGGTATCGGGGCTATAGATTTCGGTCGATGTCGTGTGGGTGGCACCGACCGCGCCGCCCGCAACCAGCACTCGCCCGTCCGCAAGCGTCGTCATTGTCGGCATGGTGCGCAGCACGGCCATCGTGCTGGCGGTCCAGGTGGATGCCGACGGGGTGTAGCGCGGCGCATCGGTCGATCCGTCGGCCAGCGCAAGGATGGTGCCATCGGCGAGTCGGGCCGAGATGGTCACGTTGCCGGAAATGGGAAACGCCTCGGTCGTCGTACCGCTATCGTTGACGGCGATTCGCTCGGCGCTGGTGACAAAGCCGAACCGGTTCACTCCGCCCATCACCAGTACGTTGCCATCTGGCAGGACGTCCGCGGCATGCTGGGCACGGGGGGCTGCCAACGTCGTGGTCATCCGCGTCCACGCATTGGCGACTGGATCGAAGAGCTCAATGCTGTTCCGAAACGTGGTTGTACCGTTGGTGTCATAGCCACCGGTGACCAGGACCTTGCCGTTTTGCAGCAGCGTTGCGGTGTGGTTCGCGCGTGTCTCACTCATGTTGCCGGCGGGCGTCCAGACGCCCGTGGCCGGATCGTAGACCTCGGCGCTATCGACGGCCATCCGAAAAACGACTTCACCACCAGCAACGAGCACGCGGCCGTCCGGCAGCAGCGTGGCAGTGTGCCCGCTGCGCGCGGAGTTCATTGCGCCGGTCAGCTGCCACGTATTGGTTGCGGGATCATAGAACTCGGCCCGCGCGGTAAAGCCACCGGCTCCAGTCCCGCCCGCGACCAGCACGCGGCCGTCGTTCAGACGGGTGGCGGTGAAGTAATGCACCGGCACAAGCAGTGGCGCGGCGGCGGTCCAGGTGCCACGCGACGTCACCGTGATCCGTACCTGTGCCTGCACGCTGCCGACAGCGTTCGTCCCGGTAATGGTGTAGACACCCAACGACTGGACCGCCGCGGGCGTACCGCTGATGACGCCCGTCGCGGCGTTAAGGCTCAGCCCGGCGGGAAGCGGGGGCGAGACGCTGAATGTATCGATGGGGCCGCCGGTGGTCACGGGCGCGTTCGGCGTAATCGGTTCGGTCGTGACATAGAGGGCGGACGTCGCGCTGAAAGTCAGGCTTGCGGGCGCGACGACGGCCGCCTGTACCGTGATCCGTAGCGTTGCGGTGGTGCTACCGGCCGCGTTGCTTCCCGTCACGATGTAGGTTGCGGCGGCCGTGACGGCGGTTGGTGTTCCGGTGATGAAACCGGTCTGCCCGTCGAGCGAGAGACCGGCCGGCAGGGCCGGCGTGACGCTGTAGCTCGTGATGGGGCCGCCGCTGCTCGTCGGTGTGTTGGCGGTGATGGCGACGCCGGTCGGGTAGGTGATCGTGGCCTCGCGATAGGTCAGCGTTGACGGAGCGGCGGCAACGCCGCGCACCTCGATCTGCACGCGTGCGGTGGCGATGCCGCTAGCGTTTTGTGCCGCGACCGTATAGATAGTAGAGAGGCTCGCCGTCGTCGGTGTGCCGCTGATGATGCCCGTGGCAGCATCGATCGAGAGACCGGCCGGCAGTGCGGGGGTGATCGTATAGCGGTCGACGATGCCACCGCTCGCGGTTGGGCGGTTTGCCACAATCGCCGTGCCTACCTGATAGGTAGCCGACGTCATGCCGTAGGTCAGGCCAGCCGGGGCCTGCGGCGCCGCATCATCATTGCCGCAACCCGACAGGAGATACGCGAGCATCAACGACAACAGCAGCCAGATGATCGTTTGCCGCTTTAGCGGCTTGGGAGACAACAGGCGTACGCGGGAGGTGGCAGGAAGTGAGGCGAGGTTGCGAGCGCGCGCACCTGCAGCAAAGTGGCAAGACATGGACCGTACCCGAGTTTATAGATATGTACCGTCCCGTCGCCTGTGGGCAAGGGCGGCGGCCCCCAATCCTGGCGGCTTCTGCGCGATTCTAGCGGTGTGATGGGGATCTCCGCGTCCCCAGTTTGAGGGACACGCTGCCACTGACGGTCCTCGATCCGAGCGGTCCTCTGCAATGTGCGAAAGGGGACAGTCAAGACGCGAAGATCGTCCGGATACTGTCCGCTGGCACCTATGTATGACAACCGACCACTAAATCGCACAGAACCACGGGCCACAAGACCAGTGGTATGAGTCCGGCGAACGCGTTCGCCTTCCAGGACAGGAAGTGCTCAAAAGAGGATTCGGAGGCCCCATGAAAAAGTCTATTGCGTTGATCGCGGCCGCCACCCTGACCGGCACCGCATACGCCCAGTCCAGCGTCACGCTGTATGGGATCGTCGATGCCGGCGTCGAATTCAATACGAACGCAGGGCGCAATGGCAACACGCTCACTCGGCTGACTTCAGGGAATCTGTCCGGCTCGCGCTGGGGGTTGCGCGGGGGCGAGGAGCTGGGCGGCGGCTTGAAGGCCGTATTCGTCCTGGAAAGCGGATTCGACCTCGATACCGGCAATTCCGCCCAGGGTGGGCGCCTGTTCGGGCGCAATGCCTACGTCGGGCTGAACAGTACCTACGGTTCGTTACTGTTGGGCCGCCAGCAGACCGCCATGCGCGAGTTCGGCAATGTCTATGACCCGGCACAACTGGCCGACCGCTACGGCATCCTGTCGATCGCGCCCGAGTTTGGCGCGCGGGCAGATAACTCAATCAAGTACGTTGGTCAATTTGGCGGGCTGACCGCAATAGCCTTCTATTCGTTCCAGGCCAACGGAAACGAGGTGCCCGGCGCCTATGCGTTTGGCCGTGATTTCGGTGCCTTCTTCAACTACACGATGGGCCCATTTGCACTGGGCGTGTCCTACGATGACGCCCGTGCCGGCACACCCGCAAACCAGGCGCCAGTCTTCCGGCGCTATTCGGTGGGGGGTACGTACGCGACGGGTCCGGCGAAGGTATTCGCCGGGTACCGGCTCGCCAAGGCGCTCGATGGCGCCATGCTGCCGGGAGCCCAGGCCGCGAATACCGGATCGAACCTCTACTGGCTCGCGCTTTCGTACCAACTGACGCCAGCGTTCACGGTAACCAGCTCAGCCTACTACCAGGATTTCCGTCAGACCGGTTCGGATCCGTGGCTGTTTTCGGTGATGGGCGACTATACGTTGAGCAAGCGAACCGATGTCTATGCGTCGGTATCGTATGCACTCAACAAGGACAAGTCGCAACTGGGCGTCAATGGCTTCAACAGCGGAACGGGGTCAAGCGCTGTGTTCAATGTAGAGCCAGGGGCGAATCAGTTCGGTGCGGTGGTGGGTATTCGTCACCGGTTCTGAGGACCACTATTGGCTTGCCGATATTGAAAACGGGGGCATGAAGCCCCCGTTGCAAGCGATACCGCGCGAGGCATCAGCGCGCCGCGAGTTCTGGCGCTTCGCTGAGCGCTTTCTGCAGATTGCTAAGCATGTTCTCGCTGGCGCGCTGGGCGGACAGCGAGAAGTTGCGCTTGAACTCGGAGAACTCTGCGTTCCCCTGACCCGTGACTACCTTCTTGAGGACGACCTTGCCGTTGAGGTCTGTCACGGTGCAGGCGAGGTTGATCGTGAAACGGGTCGGCGGCCACGTGAGCGCGCTGTCGGACGATGAATCGGTCGTGATCTCCGGCGTCAGGATGTAGGCGAGCTGCGCCTTGTCGATCGCCGCGCGATCGTCCGGTGCCTTTAGCTTGGTCGCATTGGCAAACACGTTCGACAGCGTGCTGTAGATCGGCACTTCGAGGTCGCGGTACGGCAGGTAGCTGACCTTGTCGCCACCGCCGCCCGGCGTGATCACTTCCTTGGTCAGCAGCGCATCGGGGAGAACGAAGCCGATGTTCTTGTCGACTTTCTTCTCGGCCGGCGTGGCGGGCGCGGACTTGTCCGTCGCGATCTGAATCGGGTGAGCACAGCCAGCCAGTGCGATCAGCGCGGCGACAGCCGCGCAACGGCTAGCGATCGTGAACCAGGCACGCATCGTTTTCTCCTTTTGGTGTTTCTGTGGGGTTTACTTCAAGGCGTCCAGGAAAGCGGGGTCGGAGTAGAGCGTGGCAAGCAGCGCCTGTACCGTGTAGCCGTATTCGGTGACCGCCTTTGGAATCGCCACGGCGGCCGCGAACGACGAATCCCATTCGCGATGGACAGATTTGATCTGGTCGTAACGGACGGTTTCCCCCTTCTTCACGACAAAGCGTGCCGATACGTCGCCGGAGGCGGTGACGATCGCAGGGTCGATCTCGTTGCGCAGCAGCGTGCCGGAGATCACCACGTCTGCGTTCGACGAGATCTTGCCGGCCATGGTCAGCTCGCGCGTGACGGCTTCCGAAAGATACGCCGACCACGTGCCACCGTATGGTGACTCCAGGGTGTTGGCGCGCAGCGGAATAGGGTGCGTAACGCCGGTTCCGCTCGCATTGAACGTGCCGACGCGCGTGGGCGCGGCGCCACTGTTCTTGAGGGTCTGGACGTTATCGAGCGACGGAGGATAGGGCGGTGCAACGAGGCTGCACCCGGACAGGACGAGGCCCAACGCGCCAAGCGCCAGGCTGGTTTTAATGCGACCCACTGCGGACACCTTTCTTGTTTTTGCGTGTTTTTTTGTGTCGTCACCGGCCACAGCTACCCCGTGGTGACGATTGCCGGCTCGATACCCTTCGATGCCGATATCGGATGCATTCTGCCAAAGCCGGAGCGCTTTGCGTCACATCGAGGGTTTTATTGCGGCCAGAATGTTGCGCCAACTAAACACCCATCCATTAGGGGGGTGTTCCTGGAAATCTTCCTGAAGAAGGTCGGACTACCCTCCGTCGTCCATGTGCCTTACAAGGACGACCGGATCACGAGCGACCCCGTCGTCGCGCGCGGCCATGCCATCGTTCCTGAACGATGAGCTGGCTCGCGGGCGGGGCCTGCTGACCGAGGCAGGGGTGCCCCGGGTGTGAGGGAACGGCGCGGATCACCGCGCCGTTCTGATACTGCGGCTATTCCCGCGACAACTGCAGGACGTTGGCGCCGATCAGCGGATCGATCGCGCGCTCGAGCTGCTGCCCGTGCACGGCGATAGTTACTTCCAGCGACCCCGTGCCGACCTCCATCGCCAGGATGTGGCCGCCGTAGGTATCGAACTTGCCATCGCCGGCCACGCCGTGGATATGGATCGACGGCTTGCCTTCCTTCCAGGCCACGCTGCCGACCACGCTAGCCATTTCCACGTCGCGATAGGTCTTGGGGTTGAACTGCTGCTTGCTGGCATCCCAGAAACCGAAGGTCACGTTGGCAAAGCCGATGGCCGAAAGGCTTGCGCTTGGGATTTTTTCGCACTCGGCAAAGGCGGCCAGGCGGTCCAGCACGTTGTCGCCCATGCGCAGCACCAGCAGGTAGCCGGTGGGCGTTTTGATATAGCGCCGCACGTTCGGGTAGTTCCTGTTCTCGGGTTCCACGCGCAGCATGCCGTTGCAGCCGGCCGATGTCGCGGGTTGGGTCTGGGCTCCAGCCGGTTGAACGACGGCGATGGCGGTCGTCGCGGCCAAGGCCAGCATGGTGGATGCCAGCCATGAGCGGGCAGGGGTGGTGTGCATGTCGATCTCCTCGTTGGGTTGGCTTGTCGATGGGTCTTGTGAAGGGTCGGGGCTCAGTGCAGCCAGGCGGCCGGCACCAGGATCAGTTGCGGGAACAGGACGAACAGGAACATCAGCGCGGTCAGGCTGAGCAGGAAGGGCCAGACCCCGCCGATCACACTGTCGAGGCTGCAATGCGAGGTGCCTGCCACCACGTTCAGGACGGTGCCGACCGGCGGCGTGAGCAGGCCGATGGCGTTGTTGAGCACGAACATCACG
Organism: Cupriavidus sp. 291-E7; assembly: GCF_057798835.1. NCBI lineage: Bacteria > Pseudomonadati > Pseudomonadota > Betaproteobacteria > Burkholderiales > Burkholderiaceae > Cupriavidus > Cupriavidus sp. 291-E7. The sequence goes on along the minus strand of NZ_JBYOJV010000017.1, from coordinate 30,938 downwards.
CCGAAGTAGACCGGGTCGATGCCGGCCTTGGTGATGACCGGCATCAGGATCGGCGTCATGATCAGCACCGTGGGCATCAGGTCCAGGGCCGTGCCTACCACGATCACCAGCAGCATGATGATGAACATCAGCAGGATCTTGTTGCCGATGAACGGCTCCAGTAGCGCGGTCACCTGCGCGGGGATGTTGGCGATGGTGATCAGCCACGCCGACACCAGCGCGCAGGCCACCAGGAACAGCACGGTGCCGGATGTCTTGGCGGCCGTGACGATCAGGTCGGGCACCTGGCGCATCGACAGTTCGCCGTAGACCAGGCGGCCCACCACCGTCGCATACACCACGGCCACCACGGCGGCCTCGGTCGGCGTGAAGGCGCCGATCTTCATGCCGCCGATGATCACCACCGGCAGCACCAGCGCCCAGATTCCCTCGCGCAGCGCGCGCAACAGCCTGCGAGCCGAGAACGACTCCACGGGGGCCAGGTCTTCCTTGCGGGCGCAGAAGTACCACGTCGCGGCCAGCGTCAGGGCCATCATTGCGCCCGGTGCAATACCGGCCAGGAACAGCTTGGTGATCGAGATCTGCGCCACCACCCCGAACACGACGATGGCGATGGAGGGCGGAATCACCGGCGCGATGATGCCGCCGGCCGCGATCAGCCCCGCCGCGCGTGGCACGTTGTAGCCGGCGTTGCGCATCATCGGGATCAGTAACGCGGCCACGGCGGCGGTATCGGCCACCGCGGACCCCGAGATACTGGCCACGACCGTGGCCGCGATGATCGCGACGTAGCCCAGGCCACCACGCACGTGGCCCACGGCGGCGTCGGCCACCCGGACGATGCGCCGCGACAGGCCGCCCGCGTTCATCAGCTCGCCGGCCAGCATGAAGAACGGCACCGCCATCAGCGGGTAGTTGTTGACGCCCTCGAGCATCGTCTGGGCCAGGATCTGCGTATCGAAGTTGCCCAGATGCAGCATCAACGCCACGCCCGAGGCCAGCAGGGCAAAGGCAATCGGCATGCCGAGGCCCATAGCTCCCAGCAGGGAGCCGACAAAAACAAAAATGGTCATGATTTCCTACTCCGTCCCGATATTCCTTGCCGTCATTCGCCGCTGGTGCCCGACTGCGGCACCAGCTCGCCCAGCGCCATGCGGCCGCTGACCAGCCGCCAGAGCGACCACGCCAGCATTGCCGCCATGCCCGCGCCGCAGAGCAGCAGGCACGCGTAGACCAGGCCGAGCGGCACGCCGGTGACAGGCGCGCGGTCGTCCATGCCGATCTCCACGATCTGCCACGCGCCGTGGGTCAGCAGCAGGCAACATCCCAGCGCGCCGGCATCGGCCAGCAGGCGGCACACGCGCTGGGCGCCCGGGCCAAGGCGTGCGACGACGGTGTTCATGCCCAGGTGCGCCCGGTCGTGCATGACCAGCAGCGCGCCCAGCAACGTGAGCCACATGAACAGGAAACGCGAAGCTTCCTCGGAGAAGGCGATGCCGGTGTTGAACACGTAGCGCAGCACCACGTTGCCGAAGACGAGCCCGATCATGGCGATCATCAGGACGACCATCGCGCCGTGGGCGATACGAAGGGTGAGGCGGGTCATGCTTGCACTCCTGTTGAAGCTGCCGATGGCCGGCCGGCACCTGCGTGCGGCGCCGTGCCATCGAGCGTGATGCGGTAGAACGCGAGGGCGTTGTCGCGCCAGATGCCGCGTGCCTGGCTGGCATCGAGGTCCGTCATGGCGTCGGTCATGGTGTCGACAATTTCGGCTACGTCGGCGCGCAGCCCCGATACGGGCAGGTTGCTGGCGAACATGCAGCGCGCGGCGCCGAAGGTGTCGATGGCGTGACCGATCACGCGCACGTTGCTGGCGCGATGCCACGGCGCGCCGGGCAGGCCGAACTCAGACAGCTTCACGTGGACGTCGGGCAGGCTGGCCAGTGCGCGCATGCCGCGCAGCCATCGCGCCAGGCCGGTCTCCGAGCGGTCCCACGGCAGCCCGGCGTGCTCCACCGCGACCCGCAGGCCCGGCACGGCGGCGATCAGCTCGGCGGCTTCCTCCAGGTGCCAGAACGGCACGCGCAGGTCCCAGGCCAGTCCATGCGCGGCCAGCGCTTCGAGCCCGGCCCGCCAGCGCGGGTCCTGCAGCGTGCCCGGCTGGTGACGCACGTCGTGCATGGCATCGTTGGCGATGCGCGGCTTGCAGCGCACGCCGCGCACCAGCGGGTAGCGCAGTTGCGCGCGCAGGTGGGTGGCATGGTCGACGTCCAACAGGTCGACGTGGGCCACCACGGCGTTCGGAAAGCCGTGCCTGGCATGCTGGTCGTGGAGCCAGGCCGTCTCCGCCAGCGACTCCGCGCGGTCGCGCTCGGCTTCCACGTGGACCGTGCCGTCCACGCGGACGCCTGGCCAGTGCGCCAGGTAGGCGTCCGCGCCGAAGTCGCGCCGCAGGGCCGCGTAGTCGCCCAGAAAGAAGGCTTGCGGGTCGTAGCGGTCCTGCAGCCACGGATAGCAGCCGGCACCGAGGTGCCAGAGGTGGTGATGGGCGTCGACGATGGCGTCGGGGCGGTTTGTCATGGCGTCACGCTCTTTGGGGTCCGCGGCGCCCATCAGCGCTGTGTCTCGATGGCGCGCAGGATGGCGCCGCCCGCGTCGCCGTTCTTCTGCACGAAGAGCTGGCGGGTTTCCTCGCGCACTACCTTGCGGATGCTGTCGTTGTCGGGGTGTTCGTTGACCTGCACGCCCTTGGCGCGCAACTGGGCGATCGCCGCGCGCTCGTTGTCGGCATTGAGCTTGCGCTGATAGCTGGCGGCCGCGGCGGCTTCCTCCAGCAGCACCTTCTGGTACTCGGGCTTGAGCGATTCGAACTTCGCCTTGTTCATCAGGACCACCAGCGCGGTGTAGGCATGGCGCGTCAGCGACACGTACTTCTGCACCTCGTAGAGCTTTGCCGACACCATCAGCGTGGGTGGATTTTCCTGACCGTCGACCGCGCCCGACTCCAGCGCGCCGAACACTTCGGCGAACGGCATCGGCTGCGGACTGGCGCCCAGTAGCTGGAACGCCTTGATATGCGACGGATTCGGCGTGGTGCGGATCTTCAGGCCACGGATGTCCTCGGCGCGCTGCACGGGCCGCTTGTTGTTGCCCAGGCTGCGGAAGCCGATCTCCCAGAACGCGAGGCCCTTGATGCGGTGCGCGCCAAGCTCGTCCAGCAAGGAGCGGCCGACGGCGCCGTCCAGCACCCGGTAGGCGCCCGGTCCGTCCTCGAACTGGTAGGGCAGGTCCAGCACGTTGAGGCGGGGCGCCAGGCCGGTAACGAACGGGTTGCCGGTGGCGCCGATGTCGATGGTGCCGCTGCGCACACCGGTCACCAGCGAGGTATCGTTGCCGAGCTGACTGTTGGCAAAGACCTGGATCTCGACGGCGCCGCCGGTACGCGCCTTGACCTTCTCGCTGAACGAGAGCGCGGCAAGATGCTGAGAATCGGTCTCGGGCACTGTATGTGCGAAGCGCAGCTTGACGGTCTGGGCGCCCGCCGCGCTGGCGATGGACAAAAGCGCGGCCAGCACGATATGCGAGATAGCGTGTTTCATAGTGGTTGTCTCCTGGGGTGATGAAGGGCGCCGCCACCTCCGTGGCATGTCCGGGTGGCGGTCGCCGATGGGGCCATGCGGCCCCTTTGCCAGCGTTGTCAGGGCGGCGGATGCAGCAGGCCGCGCCGGGCAAGGTTGTGCATGAGGGCGCCGAGGCCGAAGGTCCACGGCGGCAGCGTGGTGCAGTCTTGCACCCAGTTCACGAGGCCGCCCAGTTGCGCAGCGCGGATGGTCACGCGGTCGCGCTGGTGATGCGTGAAGCCGGCGCTCGGCTCGTCACGGTCCTCGATCGGCGCGAACAGCGTGCCGCAGAACAGCATCATCCCGTCGGGGTACTGGTGGTGAGCGCCCATCGCGTGGGTGACCAGTTCCTGCGGAGAGCGGCTGATGTGGCGCATCGTGCTGTGGCCGTTCATCACGAAGCCGTCCTCGCCTTCCACGGTCAATGCGATGTCCGTGGCGGCGATCTCGTCGAGACCGAAGTGTGCGCCGCAGAGCCGGATCCAAGGCCCCACGCTGCACGACGCGTTGTTGTCCTTGGCCTTGCCTAGCAGCAACGCACTGCGCCCCTCGAAATCGCGCAGATTCACGTCATTACCCAGCGCCGCGCCGACGATCCGACCGTCCGGCGCTACGGCGAGCACGACCTCTGGCTCGGGGTTGTTCCAGGTGGAGCGTGGATGGATACCCACGCCCACGCCGGTGCCTACAGACGCCAGTGGCGCCGCCTTGGTGAAAATCTCGGCATCGGGTCCGAGGCCCACTTCCAGGTACTGCGACCACAGCCCCTGGGCGAGCAGTACCTGTTTGATGCGCAGCGCCTCGGGCGACCCGGGGCGCACGTCGGACAACCTGTCGCCAAGAATCCCGGCCAGCGATGCCCGTACGGCGGCCGCGCCCGCCGCGTCTCCACGGGTGCGCTCCTCGATCACGCGTTCGAGCATGCTCGCGGCAAACGTGACGCCGGCAGCCTTGACTACCTGCAGGTCGTTCGGTGCCAGCAGATGCCGGTGCGCGGGGTCGGGCCCATGCGCGCAGGTATCGTCGAGCCAGCCCTGCAGCGCGCCAAGCGATGGCCCATCGGCCGCCGCCACCCGCGCGGCGCAGTCGGGCAGCGCCAGCAGGCCGGCCATCGTGGGAGCGACGGCGCCGATATCGACCAGCTCGCCCTGGCGGATCGTGACCAGCGTCGGGCCGCCCAGGCTGCCGGGCACCCACGCACGGCCAACCAGCAGCGCGCGGTCGGCGTCGACTGGCAGCGATTCTTCGATGGTAATGCGTCGGGGGATGGTGGTACCCATGCTCATACCCGTAGTCATACTTTTACGTTGGCTTCCTTGACGATGCGCGCCCACTTGATGCATTCGGCGTTGATGAACTCGCCGAAGTGGGCCGCACTCCCACCGCCGTCCTCGGCGCCAAAACCTGCCAGCCGCTGGGCGACGTCGGGCGTCGCCATCACGCGGTTCAGGTCCGTGTTCATCCTGGCCACCAGCGCGGTGGGCATCCGTGCCGGACCAACCAGCCCGTACCACGTGCCCGCGTCGAAGCCCGGGAATCCGGACTCGGCCAGGGTCGGCACGTCGTGAAAACTGGCCGCGCGATGCAGGCGCGTCTGGGCGATGGCCACGGCCTTGCCGCCACGGATCTGCGGCGTGGCCGACGTCATGGTTTCGAAGCTGAAATCGATCTGGCCGCCGACCAGGTCGGTCAGCATCGGCGCCGAGCCGCGATAGGGCACGTGCAATGCGTCCACGCCGGCGCGCAGTTTGAACATCTCCAGGGCCAGGTGCTGCGCGGCGCCGGCGCCGGACGATCCGAATGTGATCTTGCCCGGCTGGCTGCGGCACAGCGCCACTACGTCCTGCACCGTGCGGGCCGGCCCGCCGGCGCGGCAGATCAGCAGGTTCGGTGTGACGCCGACCAGCATCAGCGGCGTGAAGTCCTTTTCCACCGAATAGCCGATCTTTGGATAGAGGCTCGGCGCGATAGCGTGGTTGCTGATGTTGGTCATCAGCAGCGTGGTGCCGTCGGCGGGCTGACGCGCGGTGTACTCCGCCGCCACCACACCGGCCGCGCCGGGGCGGTTCTCGACGATCACGGAGGCTCGCCATAACGCGGACAGCTTCTCGGCCAGCACGCGCGCCATCACGTCGGTGCCGCCGCCGGGCGGAAAGCCGACGATGATGCGGATCGGTCCCGACGGAAGCGTCTGGGCCCGTACCCACGGCGCCGTGAGCATGGCGGCGCCCGCGCCGATAAACGTACGACGTTGCATGGCGGTCTCCTTTTATGTTTATGTGGTGTGGTGCGGAACGAGGCCGGCGTCAGAGCGATGCCGTCAGCATCTCCAGGTAGTCGCTTTCACTGGCGATGCGCGGGTTGGTCTTGTGGCAGTGGTCGGCCAGCGCATAGGCAATCACGCGCGGGAACAGCGCCGGGTCCACGCCCATCTGCGCCAGTCCGGTGGGCAGGCCAAGCCGCTGGTTCTTGTCGACGATGGCCGCGTCGACGTCATCGGCACTGCCGAGGCCCATCGCCTGGGCCATCCGCGCGAGACGGTCCTCGTCGCGCACCGACTGTGCCTGCGCGTTGAAGCGGATCACGGCGGGCAGCAGCACGGCGTTGAGCGTGCCGTGATGCAGGGTCGGCATCAGGCCGCCCAGCGCATGGCTCAGGCTGTGCACGCAACCCAGTCCCTTCTGGAAGGCCAGCGCACCCTGGGTGGAGGCGCTCATCATCGCCAACCGCGCGGCGCGGTTCTGCGGCTCGCGCTGCGCCAGCTCGATGTGCTGCCAGCCGCGCCGCAGGCCGTCGAGTGCAATGCCGTCCGCCGGCGGATTGAACGCCGGGGCCATGAAGGTCTCCATGCAATGCGCGATGGCATCCATGCCGGTGGCGGCCGTCAGGCCGGGCGGCAAGCCCAGCGTCAGTTCGGGGTCGCAGATCGCCACGCGCGGCACGATGTGCGGGGACAGCACGCCAACCTTGCGGCCGTCGTCGAGGATCAGCACGGCGCCGCGGCCCACTTCGCTGCCGGTGCCGGCCGTGGTGGGGATGGCGATGACCGGCGCGGTGGCGGCCGTGATGCGGGCCACGCCGCCTTCCACGGCCGCGAACTGGCGCAGCGGACCTTCGTGCGTGGCGCAGACGGCCACGCCCTTGGCCAGGTCGATCGGTGATCCGCCGCCGATGGCGATGATGCCGTCGCAGCGGTAGTCGTGATACAGCGCCACGGCCTCGCGCATGGCCCGCTCGGTCGGATTCGACGGCGTGCCGTCGTAGATCACGGCCTCCATGCCCGGCGCAAGCTGTTCCAGCACGCGCTGGGCGATGCCGGCGGCCTTGACACCCGCATCGGTGACCACCAGGGGCCGCGTGATGCCGATGCGCTCGCATTCCTGCGGCAGCAGCTTGATGGCGCCAAAGTCGATCTGGATCTGGGTGATGTACTGAATCAGCGGCATGGCGTCTCCTGATGGTTGCCCGCGACCGTGCTGCGGTGCGGCAATCCGGGTTTTCGAATTGGGGCTGGAATGGTGTCGAAGTCTAGGAACAAGGCCGGGCGCGGACAACGTGGATTTACTTGAAGCGCCTCCAAGAAAAACTCACAACGCCGTGGGCCTAGATTTTCTTGAAAGCCGGTCGAGTTTTTCTCGTTTTGCCGCGCGCGGCGGCGCCCCTAGACTGCAAGCCAGCTCGCCGGCGACGGCTTGCCGCACATCCTCACACCAACGAGAAACCATGAGACAGCCGATCCTGATCGAACACGATGGCCAGATCGCCACCGTCACGCTGAACAACCCCGAGAAGCTCAACGCGCTGGACCTGTCGATGTGGCAGGGCCTGACCGATGCCATGACCACGCTGTCGGCGGACGACACCGTACGCTGCGTCGTCCTGCGCGGCGCCGGGGACAAGGCGTTCGCCGCCGGCGCCGATATCGAGGAATTCCGCACACGCCGCTTTACCGCGGCGCAGGCGCGCGACTACGGCCGGATCACGCACGCCACGATGCGTGCCATTGCTGATTGCCGGCATCCCACGCTGGCGCTGATTCAGGGCGCATGCGTGGGCGGCGGCCTGGAGATTGCGTCGATGTGCGATATGCGGATCTGCGGCCAGTCGAGCCGCTTCGGCGTGCCGGTCAACCGGCTGGGACTGGTCATGTCGTATGGCGAGCTGGGCGGCCTGATGGCGCTGGCCGGCCCGGCCGCGGCCCTTGAGATCGTGCTGGAAGGGCGCGTGTTCGGTGCCGCCGAGGCGCGCGAGATGCGCCTGGTCAACCGTGTGGTCGCCGACGCCGACGTGCCAGAGGAAGCCTACGCCACGGCCCGGCGCATCGCGCAGGGCGCACCGCTGGTGGCGCGCTGGCACAAGCGCTTCGCACGCCGGCTGCAGGAATCGGCGCCGCTTCGCACCGACGAAGAGGACGAGGCTTACGCATGCTTCGACACCGAGGATTTCCGCATTGGCTTCGACGCGTTCGTGTCGAAGTCGCGCCCGCAGTTCGTGGGGCGCTAGGCGCGCCGCGCGCCACGCCGTTTCGTCTTACATCCATCCGCAAGGTGCATTTCATGAATTTGCCGTTATCGAACATCAAGGTCCTGGACGTCAGCCAGATCATGGCCGGTCCGTTTTGCTGCATGCTGCTGGGCGACATGGGCGCCGACGTCATCAAGGTGGAAACGCCGGGCGTGGGCGACCAGACCCGCAAGGCTATGGGGTTCCGGCTCAAGGGCGATGACAGTGGTGGCTTCCTGGCGCTGAACCGCAACAAGCGCAGCGTCGAGATCGACCTCAAGAACCCCGCCGGCCTGGAGGCGTTCTACGAACTGGTGCGGGGCGCCGACGTACTGGTCGAGAACAACCGGCCCGGCGTGGCGGCACGGCTCAAGATCGACCATGCCACGCTGAGCGCGATCAATCCGCGCCTGGTCTACGCAAGCATCTCGGGTTTCGGGCAAACCGGCCCGTGGTCGGGCCGTCCGGGCCTGGACCTGATCGCGCAGGCGATGTCGGGCGTGATGAGCGTCATGGGCCATCCCGACGCGCCGCCGGTGAAGTCCAGCGTGCCGATCGCCGACCTGGGGGCCGGTCTGTTCACGGCCTACGGCATCCTCAGCGCGCTGATGGGCCGCGCGCTGAGCGGGCAGGGGCAGTACGTCGATGCGTCGCTGTTCGAAACCGCGTTGGGGCTTTCAGTCTGGGAATCGGCCGAATACTGGGGCACGGGCGCGGTGCCGGTGCCGATCGGCAGCGCCAACCGCATGAGCGCGCCGTACCAGGCTGTGCGTGCCGCCGACCGCCATTTCGTGATCGGAGCCGCGAATCCCAAGCTGTGGAAGGCGTTGTGCGAGGTGATCGGGCGTCCCGAGTTGGTGGACGATCCGCGCTTCGTCGACAACGCGGCGCGGATCCGGCACCGCGACAGCCTGATCCACGAAATCGAGGCCGAGTTCGCGCGCCGGCCCGCCGACGAATGGGTCGATGCGCTGCTGGCGGCGGGCGTGCCGGCGGCGCCGATCGCCACGTACGACGAGGCGCTGGTGTGCGAGCAGGCCGTGGCGCGTAACATGGTGCTCGACATCGACCACCCGGTGGAGGGTGCAACCAAGGCACTGGGCTTTCCCGTGAAGCTCTGGGGCACGCCGCAGCAGGTGCGCTATCCGGCGCCACTGCTGGGGCAGCATACCGACGAGGTGCTGGCCGAGTTCGGCATCGATACCGCCGCCGTGGCGCGGCTGCGCGCGCAGGGCGCATTCGGCGCGCAGGACGCGGTGCAGCCGCCAGCGCGCAAGACAGCTTGAATACCGAGCGGGCTCAGACCCGCCGGGACCACAAAGACCATCAGGAGACAGGGATGACCCCCGTACACACTTCACGCCGGCACCTCGTGCTTGGCGCCCTGGCGCTGGCCGCGCTGGGCTGCAATCTGCCCGCGTTCGCGGAAACCTATCCAAGCCGCCGCATCGAGCTGATCGTGCCGTGGCAGGCCGGCGGCGGTGCCGATGTGGTGGCCCGCGCGCTGGCGGCGGCTGCCGCCAAGCACCTGCCGCAACCGCTCGTCGTCATGAACAAACCCGGCGCCACCGGTGCGGTGGGCCTGGGCGAGGTCGTCAACGCCAAGCCGGACGGCTACAAGCTCGTGCTGTCGTCCAGCGAGCTGACGTTTCTGAACGCGCTGGGGCTGGCCAAGTTCACCTATCAGGACCTGGTGCCCATCGCCCGCCTGAACGCCGATCCGGCGGCCGTGGTGGTGCGCGCCGATGCGCCGTGGGCCACGCTGGAGCAATTCCTGGCCGATGCCCGCAAGCCCGGCGCCAACATCCGGGTCGGCACGGCCGGGCAGGGCTCGACGTGGCACATGGCCTCGGTGGCGCTGGCCGAGAAGACCGGTGCCCGCTTCAACGACATTCCGTATGCCGGCGGCGCACCGGCCACGCTGGCGCTGCTGGGCGGTCATATCGACGCGGTCACCGTGAGCACGGCCGAGGTGGCCACCCATGTGGAAGCCGGCAAGCTCAAGGTGCTGGCCGTCATGGCGGACCGCCGCGTGGCCGGTTTCGAGAACGTGCCGACGCTGAAGGAACGCAATATCGACCTGTCGATCGGCATCTGGCGCGGCATCTCGGCCCCCAAGGGCACGCCGCCCGAAGTGCTGGCCGTGCTGAAGACGGCGATTGCGAAATCGGTCCAGGAGCCTGTCATGCGCCAGACGCTGGAGAAGCTTCATTTCAGCACCGATACCTATGCCGACGACGTGACGCTGCAGGCCGAGATGGCGCGGGAGGCAACGCAGTTCCGGCCGCTCGCGCAACGTATCGCCGCCCAGCAGAATGCACGATGAACGCCTCCACCGAAAGCGCCGCGCCGTTCATCGACGCTCACCAGCACTTCTGGGATCTGGCGCGCCATCCGTATCCCTGGCTACAGGGCGAGACGGTGCCCAACTTCCGGTATGGCGACTACAGCGCGCTGCGGCGTAACTACCTGCCGGCCGACTATGCGCGCGATACGGCGGAATGCGCGCCCGTGAAGACCGTGCACATCGAGGCGGAATGGGCGCGCACAAATCCGGTCGACGAGACCGTTTGGATCGACGCGCTGGCCGAGGCCTATGGCAGGCCCACGGTCATCGTCGGGCATGCGCAGCTCGACCGCGGCGACGTGGAAGCCGTGCTGGCGGGCCATGCGGCGTTTGCCAGGGTGCGCGGCATCCGCAACAAGCCGGCCACGGCGGCGCGCCGCGAGGACGCGCGCCGTGGACAGCCGGGTTCGATGGACGACGACCGATGGCGGCGCGGCTATGCGCTGCTGGGCCGTCACGCCATGTCGTTCGACCTCCAGGCGCCGTGGTGGCACCTGGATCAGGCTGCCGACCTGGCGAGTGATTTTCCGCAGACCCAGCTCGTGCTGAACCACACCGGGCTGCCGGCAGACCGCAGCGCGGCCGGGTTGGACGGTTGGCGCCGCGCAATGGAACGGCTGGCGCGCGAGCCCAACGTCGCGGTGAAGGTATCGGGACTAGGCCTGCCCGGTCGGCCCTGGACCGAGGCCGACTACGTGCCGGTGATCCGCGACGCCATCGCCATCTTCGGCGCGGATCGGTGCATGTTCGCCAGCAACTATCCGGTGGACTCCCTCGTGGCGCCATACGCCACCATCCTGGCGGGCTTTATGGCCGCCATTTCGATCTATCCCCAGGCGCAGCAGCGCGCGTTACTGCATGACAACGCCGCGCGCAGCTACCGGCTGCCCGATTGAACGGACGACATTTATGGAAAACGACATCAAGGTGGGTGCGCGATGCATCCGCAAGCTTGAAGTCGACCGTGCGCGCACGATCGACTTCCTGGGCGAGGACCTGCGCATCTATGCGACACCGGAACTGGTGCGCGATATCGAGCAGACCTGCCTGGACTTCCTGCAGGATCACGTGACGCTGGGGCAAAGCTCGGTGGGCACCGAGGTATCGGTCGCGCATGCGGGCGCAACGCCGCTGGGCGGGGAAGTGCGCATCGAGGTAGAGGTCGCGGCCGTCGATGGCCGCAGCGTAACGTTCCGCGTGGCCGCGCACGACGCCGTGGAGACCGTGTGCACGGGCATCCATCGCCGCTTCGTCGTCGACGTGGAACGGCTCAAGTCGCGCGTGCGCAAGAAGGCCGAGGCCGCCGCTTCAGTCTCTGGAGCCGCTACAGCCGCACCGGCAGTTCGCTGACCGGCGCCGCCGGCTGCCGTAGTGCCGCGGTTTCGCCGCAGATCCAGTCGGCGAAGCTGCGGATACGCGGATCGTCGAGCCGTTCGCGCGGAAAAACGATGAAGTATGAGAACTCCACCGGCAGCCGGATCGATTCGAACAGCCTGACCAGCCGGCCTTCCTCGAGGTCCTGCTCGATCCAGTTCTTCTTGACCAGCGCCACACCCAGCCCACTGATGGCGGCGTTGATGACCAGGTGGCTTGGCCAGAACGACGGGCCGCGGCTGGCGTCGACATTGGTAACGCCCGCATGTTCGAGCCACATCGCCCAGTCGGGGTTGCTCACATCGGTGTAGGTGCTGTCGTCGTGCAGCAGCGTGTGGTGCTGCAGGTCGGACGGCTGGTTCAGCGGCGCGGCGCCCTGCAGCAACGCCGGGCTGCAGACCGGGATCACCTCGACGGGCAGGCACAGACGCGAATACAGCCCCGGATAGTCGCCCCGGCCGTAGCGGATGGCCAGGTCAAAGTCGTCGCGCTCGAAGTCGATCCGGTGGTTCGAGGTGGAAACCTTGAGGTCGATCTCGGGATGGGCCTGCATGAAGCGGTCCATGCGCGGAATCAGCCATTTGACCGCGAACGTCGGCGGCATGTTGACCTTCAGTGCGGGGCGGTCCTTGCTGTGCAGGCGATGCGTGGCATCGGCCAGTTGCTTGAACGCGAGCTGCACGGCCGGCAGGTAGGCGGTACCAGCCGGCGTCAGCACCAGTGCCTTGGCCTCGCGGATGAACAGCTGCACACCCAGGTTTTCTTCGAGCGTCTTGACTTGGTGGCTGACCGCCGAGGGCGTGACAAACAGTTCCTCGGCGGCCCGGGTGAAGCTGAGGTGCCGCGCGGCCACCTCGAACGCCCGGAGCGGATTCAGGGGAGGGATCGATCTGGACATGGTCTCGCGTTCGTGTCGGGTCGCAACACCGCTGTGTCTTGCCCGCCGTCACATGGCGCCTGTCACGGGATCCGGCCGGGCTGGATGCACAACATAGCACCGGCGCCGGGTGGCCGGCCATAGGTGCCTTCCCGCGTCGGCCGGTGTGCGTGGTCCCGTGTGCCGGGGCGGGCACTACCGGCGCCGGCGTGGCCGGCCCAGCGGGACGGGTTCAGTGGCCCGACGCGGCCTGCGAGCGCGGACGATAGTCGATCAGGCTGGAAAACACGGCAATCCCCATAGCCATGACGACGAAGAACAGCAACGCCAGGAAGTAGGATCCGGACCACTGCACGATTACGCCGATCAGCACCGGCACCACCACGCCGGCCATGTTGCCGCAGAAATTCATGGTCCCGGCCAGCACCCCGGTGCGATCCGGGCCGCCGATCACGGCTGGCAGGCTCCAGTACATGCCGCAGAACCGGATGAAGAACAGCGCCACGCACAGCAGGGCCACCACCACGGTGGAATCCGCGATATACGCGGCGGCAAGGATGCAGCCGGCGGCCACCAGCGACGAGCCGCTGAACATGGTGCGCATGACCAGGTTCGGCGACGCGCCAGACGCCTTCCACTTGTCGCCCAGGTAGCCGCCGACCAGTTCGCCGACAAAGCCGGACATGAAGATCAGGAAGGTGGCGCCGCCCATTGCGGTGATGTTGAAGCCGTGTGCCTTGTGCAGGTAGCTCGGCATCCAGGTCAGCAAGCCGTAGAAGACCGCCAGGATGCAGCTATAGCCGGCAAACATCGCCAGCACCGAGCGGTCGCGGATCAGTTCGCGGAAGGGCACCGCGGCGTGCGCCTGCGCATCGCCGGCCGGGGCGTTGCCGCGCACGATGTGATCCAGTTCGGCGGCGTTGACGTCGGGATGCTCGGACGGATGGTTGCGGATATAGCGCCAGGCCAGCAGTCCGGCCAGCATGGTGCCCACGCCGGCAATCACGAACGCGATGCGCCAGGAACCGAGCCACGCGATCAGCCCGGCGATGATGATGGCGCCAAAGGCGCTGCCCAGCGGCGCACCACCATCGACCAGCACCGCGCCGCGCCCACGTTCATGCGGCGTCAGCCACGAGCCGATCAGCTTGGCGCCGGACGGCATGATGGGCGACTCGGACACCCCGAGGCCCATGCGCGTGAGCAGCAGCACGATCCAGTTGTGCGAGACCGCGGCCAGTGCCTGGAATGCGCCCCAGGCGATGGTGGCGGCGGCGATGATGCCCCGCGTGTGATAGCGGTCGAGCAGCAGGCCGGCGGGGATCTGCATCAGCGCATAGGACCAGAAGAACGCGCTTAGCATCAGGCCCTCGATGGCGGGTGTCAGATTGAATTCGGGTGCGATCAGCGGCAGGGCTACCGACAGCGACGCGCGGTCGATGTAGTTGATGGCCGTCAGCAGCAGCATGATCAGGAAGATGCGCCAGCGCACGTTGGTGGGGCGCATCGCGGCGGCCGGCGATGACGCACCGGTACTTGGGGCGGGCGCGACAGGTGCGACAGGCGCGGAAGTGGCGGAAGGGTGCGGAGATGGCATGGCTGTCTCGTCGTTGTGGTTGTCGGGGCGAGCGAATCGCCCCGGCACTGTAGAAGCGCTGCCCTCGCGTTGCCTAATGACGCGTTGTGATCGCGTGATAACCGCTGGTGCCGGCGCCTGCCGGCAGCGCCGCCGGGCGCGGCAGGCGGGACGCCCGATGCGCCGCCGTTATCGGGTCATCACGCTTTTTCATTAGGCAGGGGGGCGTAGCGCTTTGTACCGTGCGGTCTGGAGACAACGTACCGAAACGGAATCCTCATGCATCCCTTCCTCTATCACTTTCCCACAACGCTCAGGTTCGGCAACGGCCTGGCCGCGCAAGCCGGCGAACTGATTCGCCCCCATGCCGGCGGCAAGCTGCTCGTCGTCACCGACGAGGGCCTCATGCGCAGCCGCGTGCTCGACGGCTTCTTCCAGTCGCTGCGGGACGCCGGCGTGGCCTACGAGACGTTCGACGGCGTGGCGCCGAACCCCGATACCTCGGTGCTGGAACGCGCCGTGTCCTTCCTGAAGGCGCACGGCTGCACGGCCGTGGCGGGCGTGGGCGGCGGCAGCAGCATCGACACGGCCAAGGGCGTGGCCGCGATGGCGACGAACCCGGGGTCGATCCTCGACTACGAGGGCTATGACCGCATCCCGAACGAGCCGTTGCCGATCGTCGCGGTGCCCACCACGTCCGGCACCGGCAGCGAGTGCACCGCATCGACGGTGTTCACCAACAAGGAAACGCTGTTCAAGACCGTCATCATCAGCCCGAAGCTGTTCCCGAAACTGGCCATCCTCGATCCCGAACTGACGCTGCGCCTGCCGCCCGCGATTACCGCCGCTACCGGCATGGATGCGCTGACCCATGCGATCGAGTCCTACGTATCGAAGCAGGCCAATTCGATCAGCCAGGCCCTGGCGCTGCATGCGATCCGCATGATCGGGGGCAGCCTGCGCAAGGCGTTCTACGCCGGCGCGGACCTGCAGGCCCGCGCGGACATGCTGATGGGATCGTTCCTGGCGGGTGTCGCGTTCTCGCAGTCGAAGCTGGGGAACGTCCACGCGATCTCCCACACGATGGGCGGCGTGTTCGACATCGCGCACGGCATTGCCAACGCCGCGTTGCTGCCCTATGTGGTGGCGTTCAACGTGCCGGCCAGCCCCGAGCGCTTCCGCGATATCGCGCAGGCGCTGGGCAGCGAGGTGTCGGGCCTGACGGATCTGGACGCGGCCGGACGCGTGGTGACCTTGATCCGCGATCTGAATCGTGGGCTCGGCATTCCGTCGACGATCCGCGAGCTTGGCGTGGATCTGGCCCACCTGCCGCAGATGGTGAAGGACTCGATGCGCAGCGGCAACGTGCTGGTGAATCCGCGTCTGACCAGCGCCGCCGACATCGAACGGATCATCATTGCCGCGCATCGCGGTGACATCGAGGCGTTCGCTTAATCCATGACTCAGAGAAGCAACATGTACTACGAAATGCGGACCTATACGGTCCAGATCGGCAAGATGAAGGAATACCTGCGGCACTTCGAGCAGGAGGGTTTGCCCGTGATCTCCCGCTACGCCAAGCTGGTGGGTTGGTGGTACACCGAGATTGGCGAGCTGAACCAGGTGGTGCACATCTGGGCCTATGAAAGCCTGGACGACCGGATCGCCCGCCGTAATGCGCTCTACGAGGATCGCGACTGGCTCGAAAAATTCGTGCCGGTGGCCTTCCCGATGCTGGTCAAGATGGAGTCCAAGCTGCTGCGCCCGGCGGATTTCTCACCGATCCGCTGAGCCGGCGCCCCGCGCGCCCGGTTACGGGTGCGCGTCCCCGAGGTCGTTCTCGCTGCCGTCCGGTGTGGCGTCCGGCAGCGGTTCGACGCAATGCTCCTGCAGCGACGCGATCAGCAGGCGCGCGCCCGGCGACAGGTGCGCGCCGGATCGGGTGATCACGCCATAGGGGTCGTCCAGCGCGCGCATCGGCACCGGCAGCTGCACCAGCATCCCGAACCGCTCGCCGAATTCCGCCACGGCGCGCGGCACCACGGCCACCAGGTCGGGGGTGTCCTGCAGCATCGTCAGCGTGGCGAAGGCCGATGCGGTTTCCAGCGGATAGCGGGGCAGGTCGATGCCCGCGTCGCCAAGCTCGCGTTCGAGCGTGCGGCGCATCGGCGTGTTGACCGGATACGCCATCCACGGCAGGCCGGCCAGGTCCGCCAGTGTCAACGCGGAGGCTCCCGCCAGCCGGTGCGAGCGCGCCGCCACTACCGCGAGGGGTTCCATTTCCAGAGCCATGCAGTCGTAGGCGCCCGGCCTGCGGCTGACGCCGCAGCGGCACAGGGCCAAATCGATGCGGCCTTCGTCCAGCAGCGGCAGCAGCGCGGCGCTGGTGTTCTCGATGATCTCGACGGACAGATGCGGCTGCTGTTCGCGCAATGCGGTCAGCGCGCGGGTCAGCAGCGGAATGGCGCCCATGATGACCCCGACCGCGAGATGTCCGCCGTGGCCCTGCGCAATGGCCGTGATTTCGGCATGCAGGTGTTCCAGGTCGCTGTATATCAGGCGCGCGTAGCGCGTGACGCACTGGCCGAGTTCGTTGGCCACCAGCCCCTTGGGCTGGCGTTCGAACAGCGACATGCCCAGGATGTCCTCGATCTCGCGCAGAGCCTTGGTGGCGCCCGGCTGCGAGATGGCGATCTCGTCCGCGGCCTTGTGCAGCGAGCCGTGATTGTCCAGCGCGATCAGCAGGCGCAGTTGCTTAAGGCGCAGTCTTGACGCAATGGTGGCGAGCGAGGGTAGTGCCGGGGGGTGCATGGCGGAGCGTGCAAAAGTCGACACTATAGCGCCTTCGACCCATCCCGGCACGGCGCCCGGATAACCGCCGCTTATCGGCAAATCAGGCCTTTTCATTGGCGCCCGCCGGTGCCTGCGCATAGAGTCCCCCGACACGCGCGGCCACACCGCGTCCATCTCCAGGAGACTCCCATGTCGTTGCAATTTACCGGTCAACAATACATTGGCAGCACGCGCAGTGCCGCCGGTTCTACCTTGCTGTACAGCGTGAATGCCGGAACGGGCGAGCGGCTGCCCGGCGCATTCCACGAGGCCACGGCCGGCGAAGTGGACGCGGCCGCGCGCGCCGCGGCGGCGGCTTATCCCGCGTTTCGTTCGCTGGTGCCGGCGCAGCGGGCTCGCTTCCTGGACGCTGTGGCCGACGGCATCGACGCGCTCGATGATGCGTTCATCGCGCTGGTCTGCCAGGAAACCGGACTCCCGGCCGCGCGCATTGCGGGGGAGCGCGCACGCACGAGCAACCAGTTGCGGCTGTTCGCATCCGTGCTGCGGCGCGGCGATTTCCTGGGTGCGCGCATCGACCAGGCCATGCCGCAGCGTACGCCGCTGCCGCGCGCCGACCTGCGGCAATACCGCATCGGCATCGGACCGGTGGCCGTGTTCGGCGCCAGTAATTTCCCGCTTGCGTTCTCCACGGCCGGTGGCGATACCGCGTCGGCGCTGGCGGCCGGCTGCCCGGTGGTGTTCAAGGCCCATATGGGTCACATGGCGACGGCGTCGGTGATCGCCGACATCGTGGTGCGCGCGGCGGAGGCCACGGAGATGCCGCGCGGCGTCTTCAACATGATCTTCGGCGACCGCGTTGGCGAGCATCTGGTCAAGCATCCCGAGATCCGCGCGGTCGGCTTCACGGGTTCGCTGCGTGGCGGCCGCGCGCTTTGCGATATGGCCGCGGCCCGTCCGCATCCGATCCCCGTGTTTGCCGAGATGAGCAGCGTCAATCCGCTGATTCTGATGCCCCAGGCCCTGGCGCGGCGGGGCGCGGACATCGCGGCCGAGCTGACCGCGTCGGTCACGCAGGGGGCCGGGCAGTTCTGCACGAACCCGGGCTTGGTCCTGGGTATCCGCTCGGCCGCGCTCGACGCGTTTGTCGCGCATTTCAAGACAGCCATCGGCGCCTCGCCCGCGCAGACGATGCTCAATGCAGCGGGATTGCAGCACTACGTCGATGGGGTGCGGAAGTTTGCCGATACGCAGGGTATGGCCTTGCTGGCGGCCGCTCCGGCACATCCCGGCCAGGCTTCCGCCGAGCTTTGGCAGGCCGACGCCGCATTACTGTTCCAACCCGATGGCCGCTTGCAGCGGGAAGTTTTCGGACCTTGCACGGTCCTGGTGGTGCTCGAAGATGCCGACGCGCTGCGGCGTGCCATCGACGCGCTGCAGGGGCAGTTGACGGCAACACTGATCGCGGACCCCGAAGACCTGGCGGAGGCCGCGCCACTGGTTGCGGCGCTGGAGCACAAGGCGGGGCGGCTGCTGGTCAACGGCTATCCGACCGGCGTCGAGGTGTGCGATGCGATGGTGCACGGCGGCCCGTATCCCGCGACGTCCGACGCGCGCGGCACCTCGGTGGGCACGCTGGCCATCGACCGCTTCCTGCGGCCCGTCTGCTTCCAGAACATGGACGACGCGCTGCTACCGGTGGCGCTGCGGAATGCCAATCCGCTCCGCATCGACCGGCTCGTGAATGGCGCGCGCACGCGCGACCCGATCGTGGCGTAGCGGTGAAGCCGGCGCGACTTGAGGATGGCCTGCATCACGAACCTGAACGGCACTTCGTGCTGGAGATGCCAAATCTGACGCAAATTCCGTCGGATTGACGCTTTTCCGTGTCCAGATGGTGTTGTTTCTGACACCAGACGGCGCAAGTCACCAACGGTTACGAGTAAAATGCGCCCCGCGGTGCGTCCCCCTGACGTGCCGTACGTGATGCAGGTGCCCGCGAGCGATTTCGCGGGTTAAACGGGAAACAGGAACGCCGCGCACTAGCGGCCAGCCTGTGCTGCCCCCGCAACGGTAAGCAGGTTTGGGAACCATCATGTCGATCCTCGGTTGTCGGATCGACAGTCACTGCGCAAAAGCTTCGCTGGCGTGGGAAGACGATGGCGTCCCGGAAGCAGACGCTTCCAGCCTGCAAGCCCGGATACCGGCCTGTTGTCATCATCGCTATCCATTTGCCCGGGCGGGGTCGCTCGGCTTCACGATGAAATACAACTTGTCCGCGCATACCGCCAGCCGCTCGCGCACGGCCGAAATCTCGTCGCGTCACGCACGTGGGCGTCGCTCGCGTGCACTGGTCGCTTCCGTTGGCACGGTGGCCAGTTTCAATATCCCTTGTGCACTGGCACAGGAATCCGCATCCGACCCCAAGCATCCGACCCTGCCGGCCGTCACGGTCAGCGAGTCCGCCCAGATCGACCCGCCCGGCCTGGCGCTGTCGAAGCCCGAATACACCGGCAGCCGTCTGGGCCTGACGCCGCTGGAAACCCCGGCCAGCGTCGAAGTGATCAGCGGCGAGACGATTCGCGCGCGCGGCGATCAGTCCGTGCGCGAAGCCGTGACACGCGCTACCGGCATCACGGGCAATCCCGCGCCCGGCAACGGCGGCACGTCGCTGACGGCGCGCGGTTTTTCCGGCCAGGGTTCGGTCATGCAACTGCTCGACGGCACGCGCATGTACGTGGCCTCGGGCACCGTCACGTTCCCGTTCGATACCTGGTCGGTGGATCGCATCGAAGTGCTGCGCGGGCCGGCATCAGTGATGTATGGCGAAGGTGCCATCGGCGGCGTGGTCAACGTGGTGCAGAAAAAGCCGATCCGTGGCCCCATCGAGAACGAACTGCAGATCACCGGCGGCACAGAGAAGACCGCCCGCGTAGCGTTCGATAGCGGCGGCAAGGTCAACGACAACCTGTCGTACCGCTTTGCCACGGCGTACAACCGCTCGGCCGGCTGGGTCGAGCGGGGCGATTCGAACAACCTGATGGTGTCTGCGTCGGTGCGGCTGGACGTCAACCCGGACTTCAACCTGACGCTGTCCTATGCCGACGGCACGCAACATCCGCAGCAGTACTTTGGCACGCCGCTGGTCAATGGCAGCCTGGACACGTCGCTGCGCAAGAAGAACTACAACGTCGGCGATGCCCAGATCAGCTATCGCGACCGCTGGACGCGCCTGAATGCCGAATGGACGCCGAACGACCGCGTCACGGTGCGTAACCAGTTCTACTACCTGACCAGCCACCGGCACTGGCGCGACAGCGAGACCTACGCGTTCCTGCCGGCCACCTCGCAGGTGCGGCGTACCGATTACCTGGAAATCCTGCACGACCAGGAGCAGGTGGGCAACCGCGCGGACATGACGGTCAAGAGCAAGCTGTTCGGGATGGAGAACGCGACGACCGTCGGCTTCGATATCAACAAGATCAACTTCACGCATTCGAACAACTCGCCGTACGGCGGTACGTCCACGGTCAATGCGTATAACTTCGATCCGGGCCTGTTCTTCAGCCCGCCGGGCATCGTCACGTCGCCGCGCCTGCGTACCAACACCACGCAGTACGCGCTGTTCGGCGAGCATCGCATTGCCTTTACGCCGCAGTGGTCGGTGATTGGCGGTGTGCGTTTCGATCACGCCACGCTGTACCGTACCGATCTGATCGCCAACACCGGCTGGGAGAAGACCTTCGCCAACACTACGTGGCGCGTGGGTACGGTCTATCAGTTCACGCCGAGCTTGTCGGTCTACGCGCAGTACGCCACGGCCACCGATCCGCTCGGCGCGCTGGTGACGACGAGCGATGCCCAGCGCAATTTCGACCTGGCCACCGGCAAGCAGGTGGAGGTGGGCGTGAAACAGGCCTTCTGGGGCAATCGCGGCGAATGGACGTTCGCGGCCTACGAGATCCGCAAGAAGAACCTGCTGTCGCGCGATACGGTCAACCCGACGATTACCCAGCAGGTGGGCGAGCAATCGTCGCGCGGGCTGGAAGCCTCGGCCAGCGTGGAAGTGCTGCGCGGACTGCGTCTGGACGTAAACGGCACGGTGCTGCGCGCGCGCTATGACGACTTCAACGAGTCGGTGGGTGGTGTGGCGGTGTCCCGTGCGGGCAATGTGCCGACGAGCGTGCCGCAGCAGGCCGCCAACGCCTGGCTGAGCTGGAATTTCATGCCGCAATGGACCTTTGCCACGGGGCTGCGCTACGTGGGCGGGCGCTATGCGGACACCGCCAATAAGGTGCGCGTGCCGAGCTATACGACGATCGATACCGCGCTGTCGTGGCGCGTGACCAAGCAGGCGGCGCTGACGCTGCGCGTCTACAACCTGTTCAACCGCGACTACGCCGAATCGTTCTCGAACGGCGGCCAGCAGTGGTTGCTGGGGCGTCCGCGCTCGGCGGAGCTGTCGGCCAACTTCTACTTCTGAGGCCCGGCCGTGTGGCGCAAGCTCAGGCTGAAACGCTGGTTGTACCTGATCCATCGGTGGATGGGCATCGCCGGCTGCCTGCTGATCGCGATGTGGTTTGGCTCCGGGCTGGTCATGATGTACGTGGGCTTTCCGGCGCTGACCGATGCCGAACGGCTGGCCGGGCTGCCGCGCATCGATACGGCGCGCCTGGCCGTCTCGCCCGATGCGGCGATGGCGGCGGCCGGGCTCGATGCCTTCCCGCGCAGCCTGCGGCTGGAGATGGCGGGCGACCTGCCGGTCTATCGCATGGTCGATGGCAAGGGGCTGCCACATACGGTGTCTGCCATCGACGGCCGGGTGATTGCGCAGGTCGATGCCGCCACGGCGCAGGTCACAGCGCAGCGCTTCGCCGGCAAGCCCGCGCAATGGCTGGAGACGGCCGAGAGCGACCAGTGGACCGTGCCGAACGGCCTCAATGCCTGGCGCCCGCTGCACCGGATCGCCATCGACGATGGCCTTGGCACCGAGCTTTACGTGTCGGCGAAGACCGGCGAGGTCATGCGCGATACCCACCGCGCCGAGCGTTTCTGGAACTGGCTGGGTTCGGTGCCCCACTGGCTGTACTTCACGCCGATCCGCAAGGACCCGCCGCTGTGGCGCCAGGTGGTGCTGTGGACGTCGGGGCCGTGCGTGGTGGTGGCGATCACGGGGATCTGGATCGGCTGGCTGCGGCTGCGCGTGCGGCGCCGCTTTGCCCACGGCAGCATGGACGGTACGTCGCCGTATCACGGCTGGATGGCCTGGCACCATGTGGCGGGGCTGGCCGGTGCGCTATTCCTGCTGTTCTGGCTGATCTCGGGCTGGCTGTCGGTCAATCCGAACCAGTGGTTCAACGGACGCGGCTTCGACGGGGCGGCGCTGCAGCGCTACGCCGGGCATACGTCGGCATCGTTTCCGGCACCGGCCTGGCAGGCGATAGGCGAGGGTGCGCGCGAAGCACGCATGACGTGGGTGGGCGGCAGGCCGGTGTTGCTGGTGTCCGCCGACGACGGGGCCGTTCGGGCCGTCGATCCGCACCACGGCGCGACCATGCAATGGGATGGCGCCGAGCTGGCGCGCACGGCCGCGACATTGCTGCCGGACGCGCGGATCGCGTCGCAACTCGTTCAGACGGAGCCCGACGCCTACTGGTACAGCCACCACCATGCGCGCCGGTTTCCGGTGCTGCGCGTGGGCTTCGGTGATCGGGACAGCACCTGGGCCTATATCGACCCGGCGACCGGCCAGGTCATCGGCCGCGGCGACGACAGCCGGCGGCTATATCGCTGGTTGTTCAACGCGGTACACAGCTATGACTTCGTGACCCTGACGCAGAACCGTCCCGGATGGGACATCGTCGTCTGGGCGCTTTCCATCGTCGGCCTCGTGATGTCGGTCAGTGGCGTCGTCGTGGGATGGCGACGGCTTGTCCGCTAGACCTCCATCTGTTTCGCAAAACAAATTTTTCGTAGTGAGGATTCCATGCATACCTCGAAGATTCCCGCCACCATCGTCACCGGCTTTCTCGGCAGCGGCAAGACCACCTTGCTGCGCCATATTCTCGATAACGCCAACGGCCGCCGTATCGCGGTGATCGTCAATGAGTTCGGCGAACTGGGCATCGACGGCGAGATCCTGAAGGGCTGCGGCATCGGCTGCGACGCCGCCGGCGAGCCGACTGGCCAGCTTTACGAACTGGCCAACGGCTGCCTGTGCTGCACCGTGCAGGAAGAGTTTTTTCCGGTGATGGAGCAACTGCTGGAGCGCCGCGACCAGATCGACCACGTGCTGATCGAGACGTCGGGGCTGGCACTGCCCAAGCCGCTGGTGCAGGCGTTCCACTGGCCCAGCATCCGCAATGCCTTCACCGTGGATTCGGTAGTGACCGTGGTCGATGGTCCCGCCGCGGCGGCAGGACAGTTCGCGGCGAACCCGGCGGCCGTTGACGAACAACGCCGCGCTGATCCGAATCTCGATCATGAGTCGCCGCTGCACGAGTTATTCGAAGACCAGTTGGCCAGTGCCGACCTGGTCATCCTGAACAAGATTGACCTGATGGACGCCACTCAGATTGCGGCCGTGGAAGCGCTGGTACGCCCCGAGATTCCGGCAGAGGTCAAGATTGTGCCAGCGCAAGCCGGCTCGCTCGATGTGAACAGCTTGCTGGGGCTGAACCGGGCTTCAGAGGAAACGATCCACTTGCGCGTCGATCACCACGGCAACGCCGACGACCCGGATCACGCTGACCACCATCACGACGAGTTCGACTCCGTCGTGGTGGAAGCCGGCACGGTCGAACGCGACGCACTGGTGACGGCGCTGCAAAAGCTGGTGGCCGGTCACACGATCTATCGCGTCAAGGGCTTTGCCGCGTTGCCCGGCAAGCCAATGCGGCTGGTGCTGCATGGCGTGGGCCAACGCTTCGACAGCTATTTCGACCGCGCCTGGCGCGTTGACGAGACGAAGGGTACCCGTATCGTGCTGATCGGCCAGGATCTGGATGGTGCCGCGCTCCAAGCTGCCCTGGATCGGGCGTTGGGCGCATGACGCCGTGACAAATGCCGTCACCTACCGCCGCGCTGGCGTGGAAGATCTGGAAGCCATTTGCGTGCTGGGCCAACTTCTCAATGCGATCCATCACGGGCAACATCCCGACATCTATACGGAGGCGACTACGGATGCCATGCGCGATGCGCCGCATTGGTTGCCGAGCCTCCAGGGGGAAAAGCACGCGGCTTTCCTCGCCGAAGAAGGGCAGGTCGCAGTTGGATTCATAACGGTGCAGATCACGACGTTGAATAGTCCGCTTCTACAGCCAGCAACGATCGGCCGCATCGGCTCGGTCTGCGTGTGCGAAAACATGCACGGCCAAGGTATCGGTCGTGCGCTAATGGCTCAGGCAGAGAGATGGGCTCGCGATCAAGGCGCGACGGATATCAGGCTAGTGGTGTGGGCGTTCAATGAGGGAGCACGCCGCCTGTACAGCGAACTGGGGTATGAGGTTCGTACGATAGAAATGGGCAGGTCGCTGCTGCTGGCGAAGTAGCGTCTGAAAATAGCGTCTGAAAATCGTAAGCGAGCAACCTGGGGCTTAGACCGGGCCGCTAGCGGTCGGCGGACGCCAGCTTAGGTCGGTCATTGCCTGCCGCAAAACCCGCACCTGTATCATCCGCTCTTTGTATCAATGGGGCGGCAGCCCCCGCGTCGGTGCAGGAATGCCATGAATTCGTCCGCCATATCTCCAGTTGCGATCTTTTTTGTCCAGGCATGCCTGGTTGTGGCCACACCGTTGATCCTCTGGCGCGCGTTCCGCCTTGGAAGGATCGTTCCCTTGGTGGTCATGCAGATCCTCGGCGGCATTGTGCTGGGGCCGTCGTTGCTGGGCGCGCTGTGGCCGGAGCATTGGCACGCGCTGTTTGGCCCCCAGAAACTGGCGCCATTGATGGGCCTCCAATGGCTGGCGGTAGTGCTTTTCGCATTTCTGTCCGGCCTGCATATCAGCGGTGCCGAATCGACCGGGCTAAGACGTATCGCGGTCAGCGCCGCGGTCGGCTGCGTGACGGTCCCGTTCGTACTGGGCTTAGGAGCGGGTTGGCTGCTGGTCGGATGGCAACCGGCGCTGGCCGGTGAGCTGGCCACGCGTTGGCAGTTTGCGATCGCGGTGGGTGTGTCGATGGCAGTGACCGCGCTCCCGGTGCTCGGTGCCATTCTGCGCGAGATGCGCATGACCAATACAACAGCCGGCCGCCTTGCGCTAGCGTGTTCCGCGGTCAGCGATGCCGCGATCTGGATCGTGCTGTCGTGCATCCTGGCCAGTACCGGGCAGGCAGCGCAGGACCCACTGCGACTGGCCATCGGCGGTGCCATCTATGTGGCGGCCATGTTCGTCATCGTGAGGCCGCTGTTGGCGCGCTGGCTACCGACATTGAACGCCGGCGACGCACGGCTCGCGGCTGCGGTGCTGCTGATCTTTGCATCGGCCTGCGTATCTGAACTCATCGGCCTGCACTACATCCTCGGCGGCTTTCTGGCAGGCGTGGTCGTGCCGCACCGCGTTGCCGTTGATCTGGAGGCTCGGCTCGAACCCACCACCGTTGTGGTGTTGATGCCATTCTTCTTCCTGATGACGGGCCTGCGGACGGACCTCAATGCGGCAGGAAGCGATGCGTTGATGGTTTTTGCATTGACGACGGTCGTGGCTGTGATCGGCAAGATGGCGGGGACCGCATTACCCGCGCATTGGGCTGGTCTTGGACGGCGCGATGCGTGGACCGTGGGCGCGCTGGCTCAAACCAAGGGGTTGATGGAAGTGGTGGTTCTGGCAATCCTGCTGGAAAACCGCCTGATCAGTACCGCTGCCTTCTCTGGCCTGTTGCTAATGGCGTTGGCTACCACAATGGTGGCGAAACCATTGACACTGGCAGCGCTGCGCCTGCGCGAGGATTGAACCGCAGCGCCTGTCACAACAAAAAAAGCCAACCCTTCACAGGATTGGCTTTTTTCATTCCAACAACACGAATCAGAACTGATTCATCGTGTTGTCCTTGCCTGCCGCCTTCAGCGCTGCGTCGCCGCTGAAGTATTCCTTGTGGTCGTCACCGATGTCCGAGCCGGACATGTTCTGGTGCTTGACGCACGCGATGCCCTGGCGGATTTCCTTGCGCTGCACGCCTGCCACGTAGCCCAGCATGCCTTGGTCGCCGAAGTATTCCTTGGCCAGGTTGTCGGTCGACAGTGCGGCGGTGTGGTACGTCGGCAGCGTGATCAGGTGGTGGAAGATGCCGGCTTCGCGCGATGCGTCGGCCTGGAACGTGCGGATCTTCTCGTCGGCCAGCTTTGCGAGTTCGGAGTCGTCGTATTCCACGCTCATCAGTTGGCCGCGTTCGTAGTTCGACACGTCCTTGCCGGCTTCCTTCATTGCATCGTAGGCCTGCTGGCGGAAGTTCAGCGTCCAGTTGAACGACGGGCTGTTGTTGTACACCAGCTTGGCGTTCGGGATGGTCTTGCGGATTTCGCTGACCATGCCGTTGATCTGGGCGATGTGCGGCTTTTCGGTTTCGATCCACAGTAGGTCGGCGCCGTTCTGCAGTGCGGTGACGCAGTCGAGCACGCAGCGTGCTTCGCCGGTGCCGGCGCGGAACTGGAACAGGTTGCTCGGCAGGCGCTTCGGACGCAGCAGCTTGCCGTCGCGCTTGATGATCACGTCACCGTTGCCCAGTTGGTCGGCCGACAGTTCCTCGCAGTCGAGGAACGAGTTGTACTGGTCGCCCAGATCGCCCGCCGTGTTGGTCACGGCGATCTGCTTGGTCAGGCCGGCGCCGAGCGAGTCGGTGCGGGCCACGATGACGCCGTCGTCCACGCCCAGTTCCAGGAACGCGTAGCGGATGGCGCGGATCTTGGCCAGGAAATCTTCGTGCGGCACCGTGACCTTGCCGTCCTGGTGGCCGCACTGCTTTTCATCGGACACCTGGTTTTCGATCTGGATGCAGCAGGCACCGGCTTCAATGAACTGCTTGGCCAGCAGGTACGTAGCTTCGGCATTGCCAAAACCGGCGTCGATGTCGGCGATGATGGGCACCACGTGGGTCACGTGGTTGTCGATCTTTGCTTGAATGGCGGCCTTGGCCGGGCCTTGGGCGGCGTCGAGTTCACGGAACAGGCCACCCAGTTCGCGGGCGTCGGCTTGGCGCAGGAACGTGTACAGCTCGCGGATCAGGGCGCTGACCGACGTCTTTTCGTGCATCGACTGGTCGGGCAGGGGACCGAACTCCGACCGCAGCGCAGCCACCATCCAGCCGGACAGGTACAGGTAGCGGCGGTCGGTGCTGTTGAAGTGCTTCTTAATGGAGATCATCTTCTGCTGGCCGATGAAGCCGTGCCAGCAACCCAGCGACTGGGTGTACTTCGAGGGGTCCGCATCGTAAGCGGCCATGTCGGCGCGCATGATCTTGGCGGTGTACTTGGCAATGTCCAGGCCCGTCTTGAACTTGTTCTGGGCACGCATGCGTGCGGCGTACTCGGGATTGATCGCATTCCAAGCGCTGCCGTTGGTCTCTTTCAAAGCGGCAACTGCCTTGATGTCGTCTTGATACTGGGCCATGAGAAGTTCCTAAGAAGTAACGCGTTTGTAGAAGGGTTCCGGTGCCGCCACAGGGTGTCGAAGCAAGCAGCATGGGAAACATTGTATGGCCCTTTCCCGGCTCGAAACCCAACTCTTATATAAGACATAAGACTTTGTTTATCCTTATGTTTCAACAAGATAGCGATGATATTTTGTAATGTGGAACGTGTTTTCTCAGAACGAAACCGGGGTGGCAGCGGAATTCCTGCGGGATTTCGCAATGTGAAAGGTGCTTTCAGGGGCTGGGTTCGGCGCGGGAATCGCGAAGAAGGGATCAGCTGCGTCGATCCGCGGTTCAGCTCGCCATACCTCCAAGACATGGCTGCGAACGAAAAGTCATTAGACGCCACGTCGCGATCCGGAAACAATCGCCCTCTTCATTGCTGACGCAATACCCCATAGCCGACTGGAAGCACGCCATGACACTGATTACCGATGAGCAGGTTCGCAACGTTCTCACAATGCGCGAGAGCAGCGATGTGGTACGCGATGCGTTTATCGCTGCCGCGCGCGGACAAGCGGTGACGTTGCCGCGCTCGCGCACGATGCTGGATCACCTGACGCTCAGCGTGATGGGCGGAATCGTGGCGCCGGCCGGGATGTGCGGCGCGAAGGTGTATTCCACAAACGCGGGCCAGTTCGATTTCGTCGTCGTGCTGTTCGATGGGAAGGACGGGCACTACGTGGCGACGATGCAGGGCAATGCGTTGACGGAGTTCCGGACCGCCGCCACAACGCGTGTCGTGATCGAGGCGCAACTGCCGCCAAAGGGCTCGACGTTGGCGATTTTCGGGACCGGCGTTCAGGGCAGGGCGCATTTGGCCACCATGCTCGAACTCGGCGTATTCCGGCGGGTCTTCATCGTGAGCAGGGGGGATGGCGCGGCGATGGCAAATGCTTTCGCCAAATCGCATCCGGATGTCGAGTTCAAGGCCGCTGACGCAGCCACGGCGGTACCGGAGTCGGACGTCATCATCACCTGCACGCGCAGCGCGACGCCGCTGTTCGATGGCAACCTTCTGAAGTCCGACGCCATCGTCGCGGCCATCGGATCGAGCAAGCCTCAGACGCGGGAGATCGACGATGTCACGCTGCAACGCGCGGCGCGGATCATCGTCGAACACAAGGAGCAGGCGCGCAAGGAAGCTGGCGACCTCGTCATGGCGAAGGAGGGCATCGTGAACTGGGATCGCGTCGTGGAGATCGGCGATGTGCTGACCGGCGGCGCGGCCAACGGTGTGGGCCAGGGCATTCGGGTTTACAAGTCGGTCGGCGTCGGTCTCGTCGATGTCGCGCTCTCCGCGCTGGTTTACAAGAAGGTCGTTGCGGCGAAGGGGTAAGGGCAGGGCTTGGCGGACCTACCGGGAACCAGATCGCGCGCGATTGCCTATTTGTAATCCCTGGGCAAGGCTGTAGTAGGCGTGCAATCCATACACTCGCTTTCATAGATCAACCACGCTTCTGAGAAGGAGATGACTATGAAAGCGAAGAGACAGGCCTTGCTGTTCGTGGCGATTCTGTTGGGTGGGATGTCGGCGTCGTACGCAATGGAAGCGAGCGGGCCGAAGTCAGGTGTGTCTGCGTCGGCCGGGCAAGCGAAGGCAAAGCGTTACGCCGCATTGTTCGGTAATCCAACCGATCCGTCCCGCGTAACCCGCATTGTCGATGTCAAACCAGGGTTGCGTTACGTCAATGTGGACTCAGGCGAGACAGTCGCGTTTCGGGCCGGCGAGAAGACCTCCGCCTGGACCTTCGCACAGATGATCAAGAACACGAGCGTCGATCTTGGCTTGCTGATGCCAGACCTGCCAGGTAGTGCGGGCGTCCGCGTCTACATTAATAGAAGCGACCTCTTCACTGGTGGTTGAACGTAGTTGAATAGCTGTACTGCAGGCCCCGCGTAATGCGGGGCTTTTTTTAGGTTCAACGAGGAATTCCGGGGAAGGCAGCCTTGATCTTCAGGAAGAAGTATTCCTCGTCGCGGTAGCCGTAGGCCCTACGCTTGATGACCTTGATGGTGTTGTTGATGCCCTCTACGACGCTCGTGTTCAGCGGGTGCCGGCATCGGGCGATGATGCCGTGCCAATAGGCTTTCAGGCGCTGGGCGAACAGTTCGAGAGCCGGAATCCGGCTCTGGCTTGCCTGTTCACACCAATGCTCCCACGCCTTTTGCGCCCATCCCGGGCGGCGGTAGAACCACAGCCGCTTGAGCTCGTCTCTCAGGATGTAGACCGTCAGCAACGGCTGATTGGCCTGCAGCACCTCGTTCAGATGCACGGCTTGAGGGTCGCTCAGGTTCTCCTTGTTGCGCAGCAGTAGCCAGCGCGTGGACTTGAGTACCCGTCTGGCCGGACGGTCGTGCCGCAGGCGGTTGGCCTGATCTACACGGACCCGGTCGATCACCTCGCGCCCGTACTTGGCCACGACGTGGAAGAGGTCGAAGACCACCTCAGCCTGCGGGCAATGCTCGCGGATCTCCAGTTCATAGGCGGTCGTCATGTCGATGGCAACGGCCTCGATGCGCTCTGCCGCGCCTGCCGGGAGTTGCGCAAAGAAGGCGCGCGCCGTCTCGCGCGAGCGGCCCTGACCGATCCAGAGCACTTGCCGCCCAATCGGATCGACCACCACCGTCGCATAGCGATGGCCCTTGTGCAGCGCGAATTCGTCCATGGCCAGGTAGCGGATGCTGGACCAGTCCGGCTCGACGACTGCCTCGCGCAGGCGCGCCTTGTCGATCGTCTTGACGGTATGCCAGCCCAGGTCATAGAAAGCCGCCACGGCCTGCACCGTGCAGTGACGCAGCAACTGCCCGCAGGCCTGCGCCAGCCTGGCTGTGACACGCTGGTAGCGCCCAAGCCATTCGAGCCGCTCGAGTCGCGGCCCCCCGCATTGATCGCACCAGACGCGCCTGCGGGGGACATGCAGCACCACCCGGTACTCGAACAGCGGAAGATCGCGCACGCGCCGCACCACCGTTTCATGGACCTGCCGGCACTTCGATCCGCATTCCTCGCAGTACATGACCTTGCTGACTGGCTTCAAGTACAGCGCCAGCGTACGGCTCTCCCCTTCAGGCCATACCACCCGATCCAGCCTGTAGCCATCCCAGCAGCCCAAGGCCTGCAGCGTCTTCCGATCCAGCATCCCGTTCCTCAACAGCCGTCTTAACGGCCATTAGGATACGGAATGTGGCAATTCAGTCCCCGGAATTCTCCGAAGAACC